>JBNJGX010000004.1:0-34005 GCA_051748025.1 Bacteroidota bacterium | reverse complement strand
AGAAATATTAACCCTGCCGGAACTGGAATATTATGGTTTTCCCTATGGATCAGAAAAAACAAGCACAATGTCAGTAAATCTCGGCATTGATTTTTTTGACGCATCAAATGATGAATATGCCAATCCCCACTTGCGGCTTGGTTTTTCTTATCATGCCGGGACCAATAAAGAATTAAATGTTTTATATGAAGATAAAACACGGTATGATACCCTGGTCTCAAATAATACAGACCAAATAATGTACCTTGATTCAGTGAATTCACACAGATATTCAATGGAATACATGTCTGAGCAAGTTCGGTTTGATGCTTCACTGGTTTACCGCACCTCCCCTGAGAGGCGGTGTGTCTTTTATGCCGGCGCCGGTATAACAGCCGGGATGTCTGTTAATACTTCCACAAAAATCAGGTATGATTATTCTGAATTTGTTGAAGCAGGATTCGATAACAGCTCCAGTTATTCATATGATTATTTCAGAGAAAGCTATTCAGATATTGAGTTTCATACGAATAAGCTTAATTATGGTTTTTCAATTTTTATTCCTGTGGGCATTGATTTCCGGTTAGGAAAAGAGAAGTCTTTTTGGAAAGAAATGCACCTGTTTTTTGAAATGCGGCCGGGTATAAATGGTTTTGTGATCCCGGAACTTGACACTTACACTTACGCTGTGGTTCACAGCAATATTGGATTGAAATATGAGTGGTAAACCGGTTTTTGATGTTATTATTACCGGTAAAGCGCCTTATTTAATGGATTAGTGAATGCCACACCTGACAGCCCCAGAAGGGGATGCCACAGTTTTTCATAATATTGGCTGCACTCATTTGCACAAAATTTCTCAGATTAGATTTTGAAATTACAACTGATTGGCTTGAACGATAATCATGCTTTAAATTATTATATCAAACATGGTATATACACTGTTTAATGTTAATATCCTTTGTTGCTGCTTAAATATATTAGTAAATTAATATATGTAATGGGATAAGATACACAAAATCATAAAAATCATTCAAAATAATGAATCTTATGTTAAATTGGTAAGTTCTGATTATCAAAAACAAAATCGTTGCTAACGGTTATTAACGGTTAATAACCGTTAGCAACGGCTAATTATTAGAATAATGAATTAAATTAAAAATATAGAATAATTATAGAAAGCATATTTTTAGATTTATTTCTGGTATATACAAATTATTATTCCCTGCAGCCCGCCGGCGCCGAATACCCTGCCGCCGGCTATGCGTTGTTTTTTGCACTGCAGGCAGAGTAGAGACGCGATTAATCGCGTCTCTACTCCTGTTCTGCAGTTTAGCAAAAACAGGCATAGACGGTGGGAGGTAGGAGGCATAGGCGGTGACCATTTTCCTGGATGCAACAACTATCCCCGCTGCCCAAAGAAAGAAAACAGAAAAATAAAAAATTAAACTACGATTTTTTGTTACATTTGTTAATATAAATACGATATTTTTGTGAACAAGAAAAGTACACATCAGGAATTGGAAAAAACACTTGATACGTTGATGGCTTCCCGTAAAAATGCCGGAAACGCACAAAGAAAGGATACAATAAATTTGTGTTTTGTGAATACCACAAAAACATGGGGTGGTGGGGAAAGATGGCACTTTGAAAATGCAATTTTTGCCCGGGATCATGGTTTTAATGTCGGCATTGTTTGTACAAAAGAGAGTAGTTTGGCAAAACAAGCTGCAAAAGCCGGGATAAATTGTTATTATATTAATCTGTCTGGATTGAGTTTCCTTAACCCTTTTAAACTGCAGAAACTCTGGCAGTATTTTAAAATAAATGGAATTGATGCAGTGGTGTTCAATGGTTCTGCTGATTTAAAAACGGCTGGTATTGCTTCAAGGCGTGCCGGTGTCCCGCTGCGTATATATCGCCGGGGGTTGGCAAAGGCTCCACATCCCGGTTTTTTGAACCATTTTCTATTTAATCATGTGGTTACGGATTTTATTGTTAATTCAAAAGCCACGGCAGAACAATTATTCAGTAATATCTCTTTTAAAAAAAAAGAAAGCCGTGTGCATCTGTTGTATAATGGTCTTCATCCACATGATGACCGGAAAAAAATGGATGTAAATCCGGGAAAGGTTGTTTTTGGTAATGCTTCACGATTTGTGGAACAAAAAGGCCTGCATTTCCTGCTGGAAATGGCTGCCATCATAAAGGCATCCCGGGAAGATTTTATTTTACGTATAGCCGGTAAAGGGCCTTTAGAAACAGAATTAAAGCATAAAGTTGCTGATCTAAAACTGGATGATTATGTGGAATTTTCTGGTTTTGTGGAAGACATTAGATCATTTATGCACGAACTAGATATTTATGTATGTACATCTTTGTATGAAGGCTTTGGATTTTCTATCGCTGAAGCCATGCATGCAGGGAAAGCTGTTATCGGTTTTGATGTGAGTAGCAACCCTGAACTTATATTGGATGAAAAAAACGGATACCTGGTACCTTTAGCTGATGTGAATACCTTAGCCGAAAAAGCAATGCTGCTCATGGAAAATGATGAGAAACGGTTAAAGATGGGGATAGAAGGCAAAAAAATGGCAATGAAAAAATTTAACAAAGACATTCAACATCAGTCTTTTTGTGAATTAATCAAAGATTTGGTACAGAAAAGAAGTTAATGATTATGTTTATGCTACATTACCGGAAAAATATAATTCCGGTAATTGTCATTGTTTTCAAGTAATTATCTCAAAAATTTTACATTATTATTATACCCGGTAATATCATTTTTATTAATCAAGCAACCCTAAGCTTCCAGGTTACTTATCTCGCTGGTGATATCAAAATCATATTCCGGATAATCATAAATGGGAATACGGTGTTCGGTTTCACCGATTGAATAACCAAATATGTTGTTGTATTCTTCAATGTCTTCACCCATATCTGCCATTTGTTCCAGGTATTTTTGTATTGATTTTGATTCAATGATGGTTACTTTACCCATTTTATTGATAATGGGGCTGTGATTCCGCGTGGCATCATGATCAAATTCGAGCACACGCCGTCCATACCGTGTAATTCCGATTGTCCTGTAGGTCAAACTTTTGCCCACGCCCGGCAGATTGAGAACATTTCTGTCTGTTGCGAGAAACGGGATATTTTCTTTTTTTCTCAAACCCTCAATTTGCTCGATCATATTTTCAGCATTGAGTGGAAATTCTTTAATCAGGTTATCATATTTTTCCGGAATTGCACCGAGTCGTTTCTCTTCAATTTGTTCCTGTACAGCCCTGGCGTTAGTGGCAAACTGTGAAGCGTTTTCCATATAACCTTTTACTGTAAAGGTATAATACGGCAACACACCGACATCATTCAGTACTTTTCTTAGTTTTGCTGTATGCCCACGCCTGGATGCTGATTTTGTGAATACCAGTTGATTGGTGACTATCCAGCCGGCACCAATAAGTTTTTCAAAACAAGCTTTGGATTCTGGTGTAACTTCCATGGGTGATTCCACATGGGTTTGTATGACAAATTGCTTAATGCCGATTTCAGAAGCTTTTTCTTTAAAATCTTTAAGGATTTTTGCCAGATTATCAGTGATCCGTTGTGGCAGATATATCGGAAGCCGAGTACCGAGTCGGATCCTTAACAATTCTGCATATTTTTCTCCGGGCTTTCTGTTTTTATTGGCTTCACGTTTGCGTTTAGCCATTTGATACACAGCATCAAGAATTCGTTCAAGGGATTTATCAGTACTCATCAGGGCATCACCTCCTGTGATCAGGATATCTCTGAGCTGTGTATCATTTTCCCAGTATTCCATATAACGTTCAAGCCTCTCATGCCATGTTTCATCGGGCCTCAGTTTATCAAGGTCAAAATTCAGGTTACCACGTTGGAAATCATACATACGCTGGCAGCTTGAACAAAGACCGCCACAAGCCCTGCCAATGGTTTCCGGAATAAGGATTGCTACTTCAGGGTACCTGCGGTGAACAGAATATTTTGAAGGCAAAATCCATCCGGCTGCATTGGGCTTGCCAACTTCTACAAGGTCTTCTTTCTCCCATGCTACAATATGGCCAAATTCGCTTACAAGTTCTTCAGAATATAAAATATATTCCCTGATTGCAAGGTCTGCACCAAAGGCAAATTCAGGGGCATGGACATTAACAAGTGATAAATAATAAGGGTTAACAAAAAATGGGATACCGGATTTTTTGGCACGTTCGAGTAAGTCGAGGGTTTCGCTATCGAGCGAATGGTCAAGCATCTCATTTAAAAATTCAGGGCTGCGTACAGCAAAACGCAGGTGAAATACTGATTCATCCCACCATTCCAGCATTTTATTGTATTTTTTCTCAAATGACATTTCCTTCCCGAATTTGTATTTTTTATCCTGGATTTCCCCGGCATCAATGTGTTTTATAAAGGTTTTAATGATACGGTCTTTATTTTTTTTCCGTAATTCAATGATTTCTTGTTGAAGCCCGTCAGGCCAACGGTTCATCCATTCTTTGATTTTTTCATCCGCATACTCAAGCCGGGATGTTTTGCCACTCAATTGCCTGAATAAATATATCATATCTGTAAAAAAATCAGGCTTGGCTCCACCAACGCCTTTGTGATAAGCCAGATACAACATACGTACAGGGTCTGTTAAAACGTTTTCACCGCGAAGGTTAGCGTCTTTACATATTTTTCCGGCATTGTCAATATAATCCAGTAAACGGATAGCAGCATAATCATCCCATCTGAGCTGATTAAAATATTTACGGCCTTTTATTTTATGTTTATAATAAGCCATGGCTGTTTCTGATTTCTCCAAAGTAGATAAAGCCATGTCCTGCAAGCGTTTTGAAGCTTCTTCAACATCTTTTGATTCACGTAATATTTCCGTTAACCGGGGATTTTCATCCAGTAATCGGGTCAACAACTTATGGGCCCGCATATTCAGCGCAATTTTGTTTAATCTGTTGATTTGTTCCATAATCCAAACGGTATTTTTCCTCCTGTTTTTATATTTTATCAAAATTCAACCCGTATCCAGGGTATATTCATCATTTGTTAAAATGCTCATTTACAAGGGTTGGTTAACACGACATGCATTGTTTCTAACCTAAATAAATTTCGTGTCAAACCGAAATATAAACACAAAGGTAGGCATATTGTTCTAATTTGCAAACCGGATGAATTGGAAAATTGAGTGCAAAACAAATGTCTATGCCTACAGCCTGAAACTTTTGATTATTTTTATACAGAATTTTTGACGTATTATTTGGTTATGTAATAATAAATTGCAAAATTTGAATAAATAAAAAAATTACTATTTTAGAAGTTTTACCGTTAAATATAACGGGGAGAAAACCGAAAAGCCTTACGAGTAGGTATCATTAAAATTATTGAATTATGAAGAAACAAGCTATAAATTTAGGTCGTATTGGAATTTTATTACCAATAGCTTTTATTATTCCTTATCCTTATTTAATGGGGATTGCTGCATTAGGGACATTGATCTTTTTATTGATTTCTTTTCACAATTTTTCCAGTTATTATGAAACCCCGGGTATTTTTAAAAATGCCTTAGTTGGTTTTATTATCCCCCTTGCAGGAGGCATAATCAGTACAATAATCTTTGCTGTTACAATAGCAAGTTCAGCACTATCACGGCCATATTTGCAAAAAATTGATGATTTTATCAATATGTTCATAAAGGGAAGTACAGGTTTCATTATTGCTCAAATTATCATGTTTGCCGCTTATATTATTGGGTTTTATCTGCTATTTAAAGCAATGAAATTACTTGCTGAAAAAAGTGGCATAAAAACTTTTAAAACTGCCGGGTTACTGTATTTTATAACTCCAATTATAACATTAATTATTTTGGGTATTGTTATGATGATTTTATCATCCAGCTCTGCATCCCCATTCTTATTATTCATCACACTTATAGGAGGGATATGTATGTTAATTGGTTGGATTCTGCACATTATTGCATATTTTACCTTCAAAACTGATAAAGAATTACAAAAACAAGGGTCAGGTCCAACTGAAGTTGAAGCGTAAGATATGGCATAATAAATAGGGGAATTTTCCGTCTCAACTTAATTTCATATTTTTACAAAAAATAATGTTATGCGGAAATTTATGAGATTTTTGGTAAGAAAAATCCCCCGGCCTTTGCTGATAAGGTTTTCGTATGTATTTCGTTTTTTGATAATTCCCTTTTACCGTGGCAATAATTACGAATGCCCTGTATGTGGCGGGAAGTTCCGCAAAATGCTGCCATACGGGAATAAGGGAGATGATAACCGTTTGTGCCCAAAATGCTTGTCGCTAGAACGCCATCGTCTGATGTGGCTGTTTTTTAAATCAGAAACCGATTTGTTTACCGGAAATTTGAAATTGTTGCATGTTGCACCAGAACAGCCTTTTTTGAAACGTTTTAAGAAGCTTGAAAACCTGGATTACATTACCGGTGATCTATTCAGCCCCATTGCGGATGTGAAAATGGACATCATGGATATGCCGTTTGAAGGCGACCAATTTGATGCCATCATATGTAACCACGTACTGGAGCATGTGGAAAGTGACATCAAAGCCATGAAAGAAATTTTACGTGTGCTGAAACCCGGTGGATGGGCAATAATGCAGGTGCCAATCAATTACAATAACAAAGAAACCATTGAAGACCTGAGCATCACCGATCCCAAAAAACGGGAGCAGGTTTTTGGCCAATACGACCATGTGCGCTGGCACGGTCTGGATTATGCCGACAGGTTGCGATCCGTTGGTTTTGTAGTGGAGGAAAACCATTTTGTTGATGATTTTACTGAAGATGAGAAAGAGCGCTACAGACTTCCCGAAAAAGAAACCATTTTTGTGGGAAGAAAAATAATTGGTTAGGATGCTTTATGGCGGGGTTGTTTTATCTGAAAATGGTATGTAAACACGGCTACATATTTTGTTATTTTTCCAGGATGCATTGCATCAGAAAGCCAAAATATTCAAATGAAATTGAAAAAATCAATAAAACAGGAAATATTTCAAATGGAATTGAATATTTTGTATGTTTGTAAAAAATCAAAACAATTTGGAAAATGGAATTATTGGAGCGACTTGCAAAATACACAGGCAACAGGCTGGTAAATAAAACACAGATAAAATGTTGTTGTGGCCACGGTGCATTGCCGGGGGCTGCATGCTGTTGTTATTAATATGAGGTTATGATACAGTAATGTAAGGTTTCAAATTCCCGGTAGGATTGCCGGGATTTTTTTTTGTAAAACCTCAAATCTGCGAGGGGTTTGAGCTAAAAATAAAACAATAAACAGATGAAAGCAAAAAGCATTTTGGATAATATTGGTAACACACCTGTGACGGCATTGAAAAACACAGGTTTTAAAAAAGGCATACAGGTTTATGCCAAATATGAAGGGCTGAATCCAGGGGGGTCGGTAAAAGACAGGCCGGCCTTATTCATGACAGAACAAGCAGAAAAACGTGGCGACCTGCATCAGGGTAAAACCATTCTTGAAGCCAGCAGCGGCAATATGGGTATTTCGCTTGCCATGATAGGTGCCATAAAATCTTATCCTGTACAGATAGTGATGTCTGAAAGCATGAGCATGGAAAGACGCAGAATGATGAAAGCGCTTGGCGCAGAACTGGTACTTACCGATCCGGCATTGGGAACAGAAGGTGCCATAGAAAAAGCACGGAGCCTGAAAAAGGAAAATCCTGATAAATACTGGTTTACAAATCAGTTTAATAACCCTGATAATTTAAGGGCACATTATTACGGCTTAGGCTGTGAGCTTGTCAATGAGGTTCCACACGTTGATGCTGTGGTTGCCGGTACAGGCACATCAGGTACGCTGATGGGCACTGCCATACGTTTCAGTGAAGCAGGATTGAAAACAAAAATGGTAGCAGCATTACCGCCGGCATCTTATGTTATTCAGGGTATTCAAAATCCCAAACTGGATTTTATGCCAGGTGTTTATGATGTGGCATTGCTTAGTGAAGAAATAACTGTCAGCCGGGAAGAAGCGGTTGAATGGTGCAGGCGGCTGGCTTGCAAAGAAGGCATTTTTGCCGGGTTAAGTTCAGGTGCAGCAATGGCCGCTGCCAAAAAAGCTTCTGAAAACATCAATGAAGGGAAATTACTTGTTGTTTTACCTGACCGGGGAGAAAAATACCTGAGCATGGATGTTTTTTAAAGTTCCTGATCGCTATCTGAGAGAAGTGATTAATAAGTCCGAAGTCGGAAGGTGTTAATCAATCTTTTCTTCTATCTTCCGACTTCGGACTTCCGACTTCGGACTTATATATATAAAACAGTAAAGGGGAACATCTGTACGATATTCCCCTTTTAACATTGCATTGCCGTAGCTTTGCAATGTCAACCAGGTTACAGTTATTTTGCCTGCTCAGTTTTTTGAATAAGCGTTGAGCTTATCAAATTACTGAACCTGAACCGATGTTGTGGGTGTTGCCACCTTTTTGTCCGGTTTTTGTCCTCCCGAAGCCTTCCGGGCGTTAGCCCTTCCGTTTCGCTTTGGCTCTCAACAGTTTTACCTGTTGCTTGCCTCTGCACTTCGGGTGCCGGCTTAAGCTGCTTGTGAACTTAATCATTTTGCTGCTTTTACCGGAGCGAGCCGCCTTGTCACATCTCTGTGAGGTTGGCTTTTCACCTGGCTTCAAACGGTGAGTATCTCATCTCCGAAGCCTTGCGGCTTCGTTTCTTGTTGAAACCCTTTCCGGAATTTTCTTTTTCCGTAGAAAAAGACTCTTTCAAAAAAATTTATTCATTTATCAGGAGGGGGATCTATCAGGAGCGGAAAATATTGTTCGGTTATTTTAAATTCCTGGCCTATAATTTTAATTTTATCTTTTAAAGAGTAAATCACAACCTTCTTTTTGGGCCAAACCGGAAATTTTATTTCATTAATAGAAAACTTTTTATCGTCAAGCATCACAAAAAAGGATTTTTTATTACTTGATAAATATTTTATAGTATCAATGCACCATCTAAAATTTTCCTTTATCCTTATTGTTGTATCACTACTAATTTTTATACCCAGCTCACTAGGCTGGTCTATTATTTTTTGACCAAAACATTGAAAAGACATTAAAAAAATAAAAGATAATAAAAAAGTTTTTACAACTAAATTAAGCATAATTATCATAATTGGCACAAGTTTCGTAAAAATAAAAACCTGCTCCAACATTGAAATATTCATAACCAATTTCCTGTCCATAACAAGTATATATAATTAATGTTCCTTTTGTTTCATCATGTTGATCGAAAATTGCTCGAGTATTAATAATCCTTAAAGCATCAAAGCTATCCTTAGTTGTTCTAAGAATTCCCTCCTTAATTTTTAAAGTTGTTTCTCCTAATTCTTTATCATCAAATTTATGCAATAAATATAATGTATTGTTTTCAACTTTAGTATATAACGATAACGTATTACCAGAATTTAAATATTTTTCTTCTTAAAGAATATACCGTGCCATAATTTAAAGATTTTACTTATTTTTAATCATTATTTATTAACCTCACTTAGTATTTACAAATATACAGTACAGGTACCCCTCTTTCCAATTTTTTTTGCATTTTTTAATTAACATAATTTCCACAAGGTTATCAACAAATTATTAACAATGAGCAGCTTATGATTCCAGCCATTTGTCCCGCTTCACATTCAATTCTTCTAACGGGGAATGTACATATTAACAAGTGGGGAGTTTTTTTTTATCAACAAATTGCAAAAAATCCGGCGAAAAAAATGTGTCAGAAAACGCGTAAAAAATGCAAGCTATTATTTGTTATTATCGTATTTTTTTTTACTTTTGTAATATCATGATAAAGAAATTAATATTAATAGTAAGCATAATAATTTCATTTGTGACAAGTAATACTTTTGCCCAAACAGAAGATTACTTTACACCTGCCAGTGACAGCAGTTACGATTTTTCATTGAATGAAGGGACCCAAAATAACACAAGTCACCAGTTATCATCAGATAAAATTAAGCTACATCCAATGCTCCAAATGGGAAGTTCAGTTTATTCACATGGTAATTCTAACATGTTTTCCAGTTATGTGAGCCCTTCTTTACGTGTTGATCCACCGGGAAAGTTTTCAATGTCCATAGGCACAAGCATGATTTTTTCTGACTACATGACAAACCTACTGCCTGAGTCAAAAGAAAATTCTTATTTCGAAAAAATGGCAACATACCAAATGTATGCATCCGGATCATATCAAGTAAATAAAAACTTAAATATCAGGGGTGGCGCTTCATTAACATTGTTACCAGGCTCAGATAGTGAATCCCTCAAAAACGGTCATATTGGTTTTGATTACAGCATTGGCGATAACGCACACATTCAAGCAGATTTTAATTTTGGTGATGCCACGCCGTATTACAGTCCTTTCGGATACAATACTCATAATATAAATTCGCACATGTCATTCCCTGGTTTCAACCGTGGTTCCCGTGGCATGTTTATACATTAATTTCAGTATTTCAATAATCTTAATTTAAGACAGGTTTTCCACCGGCATTTTCCGGTCAACTTTTTTAATAAGCCCGCTCAGCACTTTGCCGGGACCAATCTCAGTAAATGAATCTGCACCATCAGCCATCATAGCTTTCACTGACTGTGTCCATTTTACAGGACTGGTAAGCTGGTCAATCAGGTTATTACGAATCTCATCAATATTTGTATGAGCCCGGGCATCAACATTTTGATAAACCGGACATAAACCTTTATTAAATTTGGTTTCATTGATTGCTTCCGCCAGCTCTTCACGGGCAGATTCCATAAGCGGAGAATGGAAGGCTCCACCGACGGGCAAAGGCAGGGCACGTTTGGCACCGGCATTTTTGGCTGCTTCCATAGCTTTTTCAATGCCCGTTTGAGTACCCGATATCACAACCTGCCCCGGGCTGTTATAATTGGCAGAGACCACCACATCATCAATGCCTGCACAAATTTCATCCACCACTGCATCATCAAGCCCAATGATGGCTGCCATGGTTGATTTTTCTGCCTCGCATGCTTTTTGCATGGCAAGAGCCCGCTTATAAACAAGCATCAATCCATCATTAAAATCCAGTGTTTTATTGGCAACAAGGGCAGAAAATTCACCCAGTGAATGTCCGGCTACCATATCCGGTTTAAAATCATTTCCCATTACCAAAACACGGCAAACAGAATGAAGAAAAATCGCAGGTTGCGTAACTTTGGTTTGTTTTAGCTCTTCCATTGTACCGTTAAACATGATATCCGTAATGCGAAATCCGAGAATTTTATCAGATTCGTCAAACCTGAGTTTGGCTTCGGGATAATTTTCGTATAAGTCCTTTGCCATGCCAGGAAATTGGGCACCCTGTCCGGGGAATACATATGCTTTCATACTATATTGTTTTAAGTTTGTTTACAACAATTTGGTACCAACCAATTGCAAAAATTCTTTACGTGTTGGTTCTTTCAGAAAAACGCCGGTAAAATCAGATGTTGTGGTAACAGAATTTTGTTTTTGCACACCACGCATCTGCATGCAAAGGTGATTGGCTTCTATAACCACACCTACTCCAAGGGGATTCAGGGTATTCTGAATGCATTCCTTAATTTGCAATGTCATACGTTCCTGAACTTGCAATCGACGTGAATAAGCCTCTACCACACGGGCAATTTTGCTCAGTCCGGTAATATAATACCGGGGGATATATGCCACATGAGCTTTCCCAATAAAAGGCAACATGTGATGCTCGCACATACTGAAAACATCTATGTTTTTTACAATTACCATTTGCTGATAATCCTCTTTAAAACGGGCAGACATTAAAATCTCCTCAGGATTCATATTGTAACCCTGCAGCAAAAATTGCATTGCTTTGGCCACACGCACAGGGGAATCCTTTAGACCTTCACGCTGTACATCCTCACCCAACAGATCAATTATTTTAGAATAATAACCGGCAAGTTCGGTTGTGACTTCCCGGTCATAATTGTCAGTCCTGATAAATCCACCTTTATCTGCATCATTAATTGAAAATTCCATAATTTTGATTACTTTTAATGTGCAAAGAAACAAATTTTAAAACAATTTACACTTATTATTACCATGAACAAAATCCTCATCATCATACCAACATATTATGAAGCCAGGGAATTTTTAAATAAAACAGGGGCATGCAAAGTAAATAAAAACTTATTTTACATACCGGATTTATCTGCTCACATATTGATATGCGGCCCGGGAATGCCTGCCAGCATGCTACATACAATAAAATATTTAAACCAGCATCCCCCCTATCATTTGCTTATTATGGCAGGGCTGGCCGGCAGTTATAATACTAACATAAAATTGTGTGACCTGGTTTGTGTAGAAACAGAAAAAACAGCAGATATCGGATATATACACAATCAAAAATTTCACTGCCTTACCACAGAAGATGAATGGGAATCATATTACCAAAAAGGTGTTTTGGTCAATTCTTTTCAGACCCTAAGGCATGAAACCGGGTTAAAAAATGTGCATTCCAACACGGTAAACATAACAAACTTTGCGATACAGGGAAAACCTGATGCCGATATTGAAAACATGGAGGGAGCCGGTTTTTTTATGCTGGCCAATGAGGTCAATATTCCGTTTCTTGAGATAAGAGCAATTTCAAACTATGTAAAAGAAAGGGACAAATCAAAATGGAAAAACACTACCGCTTTGGACAACCTGCATAATTACCTGATAAGCTATCTCAAAAACAAGATGTTATGAAAAAAGTAATCCTTGGCATATCTCCTTGTCCGAATGACACATTTATGTTTGCCAATTTGTTAAAAAACCCTGTTGCAGATTTTGATGTACGCTTTGAAGACATTGAAACCCTGAACAAGATGGCCTTGCGTGAAGAAACAGATATAACTAAACTGAGTTATCACACATGGCTTAAGTTACATAACAAGTACAAATTACTGAACAGTGGTGGTGCATTGGGAGAAAATTGCGGACCGGTTCTAATATCGCGCTACAAAGCGTACCCCGATGAAGTTCCCGGTATGCACATTGCCATTCCCGGCAAACTTACAACCGCCGCTTTACTTCTGGACATATTTTTCCCGGATGTAAAATCGAAAACAAGCTATGTATTTTCAGAGATAGAAGACATCGTTATGGACGGTGAATGTGATGCCGGGCTCATCATCCATGAAAGCCGGTTCACTTATGAAAGAAAAGGCCTTAAAAAAATTGTTGATTTGGGCAGCTTGTGGGAGGATACATATCATTTACCAACCCCTCTTGGCGGGATTGCCATCCACAGAAGGGTCCCGGAAAACATTGCCAAAAAGATTGATAAATCCCTCCAGGATAGTATAAAAATGGCTAATGATGATCCCGCATCTGTAATGTCATTTGTCAGGAAATATGCGCAATCAATGGATGATGATGTTATCAAACAACATATAAATTTATATGTAAACCGGTTTTCACCGGGAGATGAACCGGCAGTAGAAAAATCCATTCGAAAATTGGCAGAATTGGCACTATACCGGAAAATCATAACACAAATGCCCGGGCGTATTTTTGTGTAAGTTAAGGCATACAGCAACAATCAAAAAAACCATAACCTTGTGCCGAAAATAATTTTTTCAACCATATTACTTGCTTTCAATCAATTATTGACAATCAGATGGTTTACGCGATAATTAATCGACTCATTCAAGCAGATACAGGAAAATTTACAAATTCAACCTTTCTCTGAAATCAATAAAAAAATTCCTCAAATCCGCAAGTGGTTTGCGTAACGAAGGGCTAAACTATACGTTAGATGCGGGAAGCGCCAACATGAGCCCTGTAATCGTAGCCGTAGCTACGGTGAAGCGCGCAATGTTGAGCATTGCCGCAGATGGCGTATAGTTTAGCGATGCAGTAGTAAACCACTTGCGGATTTGAGGAATTCCATTATCTTCGTCATTTAAATAAAAAATGACATGTTATCATCAATCAGGTGGGATGTTGATCCCGTGATATTTGAAATAGGCAATTTTGGTTTACGGTATTATTCCTTGTTGTTTGCATTGGGGTTTATCGTCAGTTATTTCATTGTAAAACATATGTTCAAAAAAGAAGGGGTGCCTGTTAAAGAGCTTGACAACCTCCTTGTTTATGTGCTTGTTGGGGGGTTGGTTGGTGCACGCCTGGGACATTGCCTGTTTTACGACTGGGCATACTTTTCTCAACATCCCCTGGAGATTTTTCTTCCTGTACAATTTCAGCCTGAGTTTCGCTTTATTGGTTTTCGCGGGCTGGCTAGTCATGGTGGTGCAATTGGGATATTAATTGCATTGATTATTTTTGTGCGCAAATCTGTCATAAGAAATTATCTGTATGTACTCGACCGGGTGGCTATTCCCACTGCTCTTACCGGCGCTTTCATCAGGCTTGGAAATTTAATGAATTCAGAAATATACGGACATCCCACTGATAAGGCCTGGGGGTTTGTATTTGTGCGTAACGGCGACACCTGGGCATCACATCCCACACAGATTTATGAAGCACTGGCATATCTTATTACGTTTGGTGTTTTATGGTGGCTTTACAAAAAACGGTGGAAACAACAACAACATGGTTTTTATCTTGGAATTTTCCTGATCATGATTTTTATAGCCAGGTTTTTTATTGAGTTTGTGAAAGAAGTACAGGTGGATTTTGAAAAAACCATGTCATTAAATATGGGACAAATTCTCAGTTTGCCGTTTATTGCAGCCGGGATTGGCTTACTGATGTACAGCCTTCGTAATAAAACGACGCAAAACGCAAATGATAATAAATAAAAATATACCAGCCGCAAAATGGGCTGGTATATCAGCTTGCAACTTAAAAATTTCAGAGCATTACAATTGATTGATCATATCATTTAAACGATCAACAGCATTCTCTGATGGCTTTTCCATAGGCAATAAGGCTTCTGCATCCTTAAAATCCTGAAAAACCGAAAAAAGAAGATCATTTACCTGCAAACTGTCATTTTCATAAACAAAAAAATAGGTAGAGTTTTCATTCATGCGCATCAGACTTTAGGTTCAACATCACATTAATTATCACATAATATTTTATAAACGTCAGTTCTGATTAACTTATTTTACAAATGGTAAGAAAATCATTTTTTTCCGGCAAAAATCATACAAAATTTCTTTGCCTGAGCACTTCGTACATAGCCACTCCTGCAGCAACAGAAACATTCAGCGAAGCTATTTTTCCTTTCATTGGTACTTTTACAAGGGTATCAGCATATTTCATTACCTGATTTGAAATACCGGTGTCTTCAGATCCCATTACAAGGGCAAGCGGCCTGTCAAGCGAAGAATCAAACAAATTATTTTCGCTTTTTTCTGTGATTCCCAGCACTGTTAAGCCTGAATTTTTAAGGAATTTCAAAGTACCGGAGAGGACACTGACTTTACACACAGGAATTCTGTTAAGTGCACCGGCAGAAGTTTTCATGGCATCTGCGTTAATTCTTGCAGCTCCTTTATCCGGGATAATTATGGTCTGTACACCTGCACATTCAGCCGTACGCACCATAGCACCAAAGTTTCTGACATCAGTAATTCCGTCAAGGACAAGGAGGAATGGGGTTAATCCATTTTCATAAATTCCCGGCAGGACATTCTCAATTTTACAAAAAGCCACAGGCGACATCCAGGCAATAATACCCTGATGGTTTTTCCTGGTAACACGATTGATTTTATCAACCGGGACTTTCTGGATGATAACATTTTGTTTTCTGGCAAGTTGCCTGATTTCAGCATAATTATCACTGTCAACATCCCTGCTCACCTGTATTTTATCAATGCTTTTAGCAGATTTTAATGCCTCCAGCACCGCATGGGTACCAAAAATATAATCATGTTTTACTGGTTCTTTTTTCATAAATAACCGATTTTAACCATTATTATCAAAACAATTATGACTGAATAGTTGCATAATACTATTCTTACTCCGGAACCGAATAGGGATGTCCTTTTTTCCACGATTGCACGGCATTCATCCATGCTTCTTTGTACCGCTTGTCCCGCATTAGTAAATAAGAATTATTGCTCAGTGTTGATGTGTCATTTATAAAATTAAACACCAGTCCCTTATAATTATCACTGGCACCATACACCCATTTTTCTTTTCCGGCATCTTTATACACTTCATGCGGAGCGCCAAGTACGACATAAACCATCCCCCTGTCGGTTTGCCAGCCGGGCTTTTCAGTTGTAAAAAAATTATTGGCCAATTGAACCCTGTTATAATAAACCCGGATCAATTCTTTGGCCCTGTCTTTTGTCCCGGCCAAATCATACCAGAATTTGTCCACTGCCAATTTTGTATTTTCTGCTTCAAGAATATTTTTGTACTGTTTTTTGGTGCTAACATACCTGACGGGATTTACCATATCCCCTGGTTGTTTTATCCATGGGAAAAATTCAGAACCTTTATATAGACCCAAGCCGTTACCGGATGCTGTATCAGTTGTAAAAAAATAGTATCCTGCCGTATCCACTGTCATTGTATCACCCAAATGATAATAATTAACAATCATGGAATCAGTTTTTCCTGATTTCCCGGAATTGGTTTTATATGGTGGCGCAGGCAAAATGGTATCCCCGGGAAAACGTAATCTGAAAATACTGTCTTGATTGATCATATCAGAGGTTATCCGCATTTTTCTGGTACCCGAAATAAAATTATCAAGTACCGGAGACCTTTCCGGCTCAAGATATTCCGGGAAATAATACCCTTTGTTGTTTTTGTTTTCTTTATCAATATTGAGTATAATACGCTTATGCGATTTTTTAACCTGATCTATAAAAAAAACAGAAGCAAAATAATGATTGTCATTTTTTAGTTTTGAGGGAACATAATTAACAAAAACACCCCTTTCGTCAGGTTCAAAACTGTAATAATATGTTGCAGAATCGGCAATTTCTCTGGTTTCAGCATTTCTGATGGCATATTTAAATCCCAGCTCCAGTCCCCCACCCTGCTCTTGATCATTTCCCGGTGCCGGCATCATATTGTCAAGGTTAACAGCAAAGAAAAGGAAAGTTTCATTTTGAGATGCATGGTATGCCCTGACCTTTGGATTGATATTCGCGCTTCCCGGATTATACAGTGAGGCATAATTTGTTTTTTGCTTGTAATGTTTTTCAGTTTCAACATTTGTACTGACACATGTCCAAAAAAACACAAGATATGATACAAGAAAATATGTTTTAATCTTCTTCATATCCAAACAATTCATTCATATCCTTCAGAAAACGTCGCATGTATGTTTTTGATCCCAGGGAATATCTATATGAAGGCCTGTCTCCCTGCGCTTTAATTAAACGTTCACCCGGCCGTGTATCATAAACTGCTTGATTAAACTCTTTATTTGTTGATATGGCAGCCATATTACCGGATTCATACCTGAAATAATACCAGGTTTCTTCATCAAGTTCAAAATACATATGATATGTATCACCACGCCGGTTTTTCTCAAGCGCAATAAAACTAAACACATTTTTATTTACAGGATTGTCATAAAGAGAAGACATCCCGACAGGCCCTTCATGGATATACATACTTTCTTCTTTGTACCATTTCATATTGACATCAGTGAGGACAACCAGTTCTTCCAGTTCATCCGGAGCATTTTTCACGTTCCCCATGCTTAATTCAGAAAACCATTCTTCGGCTTTTTCCTGGCCAAGATACTCCAGAATTGCTTGTTCATAAATATCAGAGCCAAGGTCAGTGCCAGTAAGGCCTTTAGATCTGTTTATATCTTCTGCCAAAATATCCAGAGCTTTATCATTAAAATGAAAATCCATAAGCAACACCAAATCCATACGTGTGGTATCACTCTCCGGTTTATGAGAAAACATCCCAATGGGATTGGGCTTAAACAGTCCGAATTTGTCCGAAAAATTAAACTTCCCATAACCATTCATCGTACAGTCGATACGTCCAAATCTCAGTAGGTTTCCGGGCAGGTTTTCTTCTTCAAGTTTTTCTTCATTGGCTACCTTGTAAGCCATGTCTTTTTCATCAAAAACCAGATAACCGTCAGCCATAAATAAATTATTATCAGTGTGCCGTACTTTTTCAGAATACATCGCCACATATGAAGAATCACGATAAATATTAAGGCCTACAGCAAGTTCATTAAGATTGATACTAACAGGAGCACTATCCACAGGTATTGCCACATATTCAGGGTCAATTTCTGATTTGAATTTCAACCATTCCGACTTAATATCTTCACATTGATGTTTAATTTTAGCACCACCATCAAAAACGAGGTTTTCCTGGCTGGCATACATTTCCACATCGCCCTGGAAAGAAAAATTCGGACTCAGACTAAATTCATCTGGTACGGATACAGATCCATTGGCATATGTCTGCCCGGTTTCATCTACCCCAACTTTATCCATTGCAATGATCTGAATCTGACCAGCTTTATCCTCATATTCATAATCACCATATCCTGTGTAAGATTTTCGTCCCTGAATATTAACCGTTGCATTCTTTATTGTATGATAACGGTTTGTAGTATTCGCAATGATCTCTGCATCCTGTAATGGCTGCATCACCGCATCTTTTTCCACCACCACTTTGCCATCGCCTGTATAAATGGTGGCATCAGCTACTCGTATAAACCTAACATTTTTAGCAGTAATAATATAATTTTTTAAATCATAAGTAGCTACCGGGGCAACAAAATTCAGGGAATCCTGATCGGGATGAACAGAAATAAATTTTGGTCCTTCAAGAAACAAATCTTCCCATGCCTCATCAGACATGTCAGGTTCTCTCTTAAGTTCTTCCGCTGTTTTGGCATCACTTTTAATATCAATAAGGGTTTTGTCCATATGCCATACCACCTCTTTCATATAGGCCATATACTTATTTTTTGGAAAATCAATGGATGAAGCTTCTCCATTTGTTTTAAAATATCCTTTTCGTTCAGGAAAATCAATATGGGCATTTACATTGTTGGTTGCAAAATCAATGTCAATTTTATCTTCTCCCAACATTTCAAAATTAGCTGTATCTGCATCAATCTCATGACGCTGAAAAGTAAATTGATTCGAAGTTGTTTTAGATTTTTCAATATCTATTACCCCATCCCCTTTCAATCTATCTGGTGTAAGCAAAAGTTCTCCTTTCATCTGTGATTGATCTTCAAACATCACAAATTTTTCATCAATGCTTTTGGCATAATATTCATCTTTGTACGGATACCATCTAATCTTGTTATTTTCACCCTGAACATCAGGATACTCAACCGGAGTAGTCTGTGCTTGAATGTCTAATGATGTAGCATGTGCATGTAACGAGTCCGGGAAAAAGATAATATCATCAACAATGGTTTCGCTGTTGAGGTATTCAATTTTTCCTTCTCCTTTGAGGCCCTGATTACTGAGGTCTATCTCATTGGTATATGTCCCTTTTCCTTTATATGCAGGGTATCCATCATGGGGTGTAACACGTTTAAAGCCAAGCGAATAATCCGGTCGTACTTTCAAGGTTTCTTTTATATCAGGAAAAATATCCGCTGAATATAATGTGCCATCAAATTCAAGGTTTTCTTTGCTGTAACCACCAAGGCTGTCAATAGAAAATGGATCAATCTTAAAGAAAAATCTATTTTTATCATATACACCGTTATAAATCTCTTTATCATCATAATAAACGTAACTATGTTTTTTTGAAATGAATTTGGGATATTGTTCCATATCTTCTATCCCTGATTTATTTTTTGGATCATCAATATAAAATTCCCCTTGAATATTATCAATGGTTGTCTGAACAATTTTGAGAACTTTCCCACCATCGGCCATCCTTTCACCGCTTTCTACAAGCATTTTCATAGAATCACAAAGTGGCATATCCACTTTAAAATTACCATAATCAAACAAAAATTCATTGCCATAAAAGAAAAACTGCCCTGCTTTCATAGTACCATTAAAAACAAAATCACGGTTTTTCTTCATAACAATTTTTTTATCAATGGGATAAATTTCAACATTTTGAGAATCTGACAAATGAACATCCGGAACACCGTTAATATTCAGATCATAATTTAATAAGCTAAGCGTTGCATTTGGTGTTCTTCCCTTGGTTTTTGAATAAAGTTGTATCACATCATAATCAACATTTCCACGTAAGGCATCGAGATAATCCCACATTTCAGGCTTAATTTCAATTTGATTTGTATCTGTATCATAAAGAACAAAACCAAGGTAAGCCAAACGTAAAATAAGTTGTTTAACCTGATAGGGTGAATAATTGATATAACGTGCAAAGTCATTCAGCTTAAATTCAGACCCCCCCCATTCCTGAACAAAATTTTCGAGACGAACAAATGGATGCACCTGGTCCCGTACCTGAATATCCCGGTATTTCTTTTCTGAGAAATAATCAGCAGATTCAAAAAAGGCCTCATTAACCTCGGACATGGATTTTAACATACCAAAATGCATTTTGTATTTATCGATATTCCACTGTAATAATGTGAAATCCATATGCAATTCATGATATGAATTTGTAAAATACACTTTTGACATCCCTTCTTTTTCTCTTTGAAGGGTTAATAATTTATTTTCAAAAGTGTATCGCATTCTGAGATTTGGATGATAAATGGAATCCTTACTAAGATGTAAAATTATTTCTGTATCATCGGAAAAAATCTGTTTTGGATCAAGGGTAAAGGACTCGCTTTTTGCTACAAGCTTTATTGTATCATTTTTAGCAATGGTTATGCTAGCCTTCTGATCTTTTACGCCGGTACCTATAAAACGCTGCCCTTTCATTGTAAAACCACCTTCATAATCGATACCTTGCAACATACCTTTCATTTTAATTTTTTTTGTATATGTGCTAAAACGTGGATAACTTGATTTTGCAGGATTATCAAGGTTTACTGCTTTATCTTCAAGAACCCCATACAAAGGCTCATCAAAATAATTCAAATTCACTAATTTAGCAGAATCAGCAGTATATTCCAGTTTTGATAGGTCTATCTGATAATTTTTCAAATTAGCATATACAGAATCAGGGCTTAATAAAACACGTTCCCATGTTACTTTACCATGCTGCCCTTTCCACATTTCATCCATGGGATAGGCTGTTCCTGATGTTCCCTTTATAACAAGGCTGTCATTGCCATATAAACCATAAATATTTACATCTGAAAAGCGGATATACACCCCATCTTCTTCGTTGTAACCAATATTATCAGGAAATTGTGACACTATCCAGGTTATCCTCGGATGCCTGAAGATTACAGAATCACGTAAAATATCATTGGCATAAAACTGGTATTCGGATATTTTTTTTGCATTAATATAATTACGTTCTTTTAATAATGTAATTAATCCATTTCGCCATTCATGATATTGCCCGCTGTCGAATCCGTGCCGGTAAAACAACATCATGTTTTCGGCATAAATAAACAAATGGGGCCATTCTTCGGCACCTTTGTTGACAAGTAAATTTGCTGTTTCAATAAAACCATCTTTTTCATCATGGCTCAGGCTATCTGAAGCCCAGAAAAACTCAAAACTTTCGGCAAGCTCTTTCCCTTCTTTACCATCAAGCCTTACTTTCTTCAGACTTTTGCAAAATTCTTCACAAAATGCATCGGGTTTTTCAGGAAATACATCCTGTGAAAACAATAAACATGATGAAAACAAAAAAATAGAGAGGCAAACAATTTTATAAACAGTTTTTATCATAAATGGCAAAATTTTATCTGTTTATAATGCTTTTAAAATGGACATGAAAGATTCCACTTTAAGTGATGCTCCACCTATCAGGCCACCATTAATGTCTTTTTGTTCAAACAGATCTGTTGCATTTTCAGGTTTAACACTACCCCCATATAAAACAGGTATTTCATCAGCATCTATATCAGCATACTGTTTTTTCAGCAGTGTCCTGATCCATTCATGCATTTCCTGTGCCTGTTCCGGTGTGGCTGTTTCGCCGGTACCAATAGCCCAGACAGGTTCATAGGCAATGACACTACGCCTCAGATTTTCCTCATCAACATGGAACAGTGATGCTTTGAGTTGCTGTTCAACAATGTCTTTATGTTTTCCTGCTTTCCTGTTTTCAAGTGTTTCACCACAGCAAAATATTGGCCGGATGGCATTTTGCAAACAAAGATCAACTTTATTTTTTATGCCCTCATATGATTCGTTGAAAATATGCCGTCTTTCACTGTGTCCGATTATTACATAATGCGCACCGGTAGATTTTATCATCTCTGCGGATACTTCCCCTGTATAGGCACCTGAGTCATATTCAGCACAATTTTGGGCAGCAACAGAAATACGGCGATAATCAAGGATACCTGCGATTTCCGTTAAATGCGTAAACGGGACCCCAAGTATAATCCTTATTCTGGGATCAATATTGGCGCCGTTTACATGATTATTAATTTCTGCAGCCAGCTTCATTCCCTGCTGCAAATCTGTGTTCATTTTCCAGTTGGCAGCTAATATTTTTGGTTTCATTCCCATGATCTTTTTTCAACAATAATATTTTTACGTCTCAAATAATTAATAAAAATATGAATTAAGGCATAAAAAATGAGAATTCCAAATCCAAGCATCCAAACAAAATATTTTTCTTTTTTCACCACCTGTTTTTCCAATGACCGTGCAATCAGGCGGTCATCCAAATCTTTTACATCCGGAAAACCGTTGATATGCCATTTGTCAAGAATGGTACCTTTTTTAATCAGCATAATCCCCGGATTAGACCGGACCATTGTTTTCAGGGTAATTGGATCGGTACTGTAAAAATCAAAAGGCGCATTGGTTTCTTCGACAAAGGTTTTTACATCATTTTCAGTGGAGGAAGTTAAGAAAAGGCATGGGATATCATTCACATCACAAAAATCATGTAAATCATGAAGTTTTTCGGTGTATTTATTTTTAACTTTCAATACATCCCAGCTTATTATTATAAAGGTATAACTGTCATCAGCCAACACGAGATCAGTTATATCTTCGGGCTGCTGATTATTTGTTTCATCAGAAGAATCTTCAGGATTATAATAAATGGCATCAACAAATTTCCAATCCTCTGTAGCAGGCAGGTCATACACGGTAAACTCTTTGCTGTCACCATTTCTTTCATAAATAAGCCCAATGTTCTGGGGTTTAATATCATAGTCGGAATTTACAGACATAAATTCCCATTCAGCAGTTGGGAGTTCATCTATGGGGAATTCTTCTGTATGCCCGTCAATATCAAACATATAAGTGGCATCGAACAACACTTCAGGTTCAATGAATGCTTGTTCGTGTTCATCTTCAAATTGTAATGGCATAGTGGTAATGCTAAAATCATGAATGGGTGGCTGGTAGCCTTCTTCTATCAGCTTATTCTTAGTCTCTTTCCATTCCCACTTATCACCCTCAGGAATGTTGTTGCTATCAAACTCCTTGGTTTTACCTGTTTCAGTATTTTCATAAACAACCACTGTTTCATAAACGGGTAAATTATCTTTCTCTGAATCAGGTATTTCCATTCCCTCCTGAATGTTGTTCCCAATTCTGTAAGGACGGAAATCCATAATTGGCAAATGATTAAGGCAATAAATTGAAAACCAAATGGTAGCCCCACCGAAAATCAAGAGCATAAGCCATTGTATGCTTTGTGGTAAACGGGGTTTAAATGTTTTCCGTTTAAGAAAAACAGGGATTGTCATTGCCATTATGACAACATTTTTCCAGAATGTTTCCCAGTTTGTTAAAATAATAGCATCACCAAAACAACCACAATCCTGTACAGGGTCAGCAATGGCAATCCACAATGTTAAAGGCAGGAAGACAATCATAAACAACATTACTCCCCATGCCCCTATCTTGGGCAAAAGATTAAAAAGCAGGGAAATTCCTATTAACAACTCTGCAGCCGACAATAAAACACCAAATGTTAATGCTGCAGGCTCCAAAAAATCCAGCCCCATGGCAAAGAAATAATCCACAAACTTAAATTCAACCCCCATGGGATCAACCACTTTCACAAATCCGGAAAACACAAACACAATCCCGAGAATTATCCTGAATACATTATACAAAGCCTTCATAGCATATTATTTTTTATTTATTAAGTGTCCAAAGTTATGAAATCAGCTTATTATATAAAATGACAAAAGTCAGAATTTATTACATAACATGCAGATATTTTTATCATATCCCTGTATTGTCAAAAAATAAGGCTGTATGTTTTTCATCATATTTTACAGGATATTTTCTTTTTGCAGCCTTTCAATCAGTTGATTGAATATTATGTCCGGGGGAAGAATATTTCCGGTTTTATCGCCGCAATATAATTCCTGCAATCCATCATGTTTCTGCAGCATCATTTCATAAACTTTTCTGACTTCCATTTGAAAATTTAAATCAGATTCATGAATGTCCTGTTTGCCTTCAAGGTATTTCCTGTCCGCTCCTTCTCGTTTATTTTCCCCAAGTTGTGATTTTATAAAATTGTGGGGCACATTAAGAAAAAGGCTCAAATCGGGCACCGGTACCTGAAAATGTTCAAATTCTGTTTTAAAAATCCAGTTCATCAATTCAATGCGCTTGTCCTGATTTTTAAATTTGGCACATTGATATGCCACATTTGAATAAACATACCTGTCAACCAACACAAATTTTGATTCATTTTGCCATTTACGGATCAACCCTGCTGCATCTTTCTGGTCTCCTGCAAAAAGTAAAGCAACAAGATATGGATTTACCGTTTCAAGCTCACCAAGTTCACCTCGTAAATATCTGGCAACAAGCTCACCAAAAACCGGAGAATTCATGCGTGGAAAATGCAGGTATTCGTATGGCACTTTTTTTTCTGAAAGCCAGTTTTTTAACATCCTGACCTGGGTGGATTTTCCGGATCCGTCTAATCCTTCAATGACAAGGAATTTCATGTGTTTATCATTTTTTGTTTATCACAATTTATACAGGGGAATACCAAAATGGGAACGCCATGCCGCTGTTTCTCTAATGTTGTAATTCTATTGGCAAAGGGTTTCATAATGTTTTTATTTGTATTAATTTTATCTCGCTCAACAAAGATGAACAAAAATATGTTTTCAGAAAAACAGTTTATCAATATAAAGGGAAAACTCATGGATTTTGAAGATCCCCGCCTCATGGGGATTTTGAATGTAACACCTGATTCTTTTTACGATGGTGGACTTTATACAACCCCAAAAGCCATTGAAAAACGTGTAAAAAAAATCATTAATGAGGGGGCTGACATAATTGATGCCGGGGGCATGTCAACACGACCGGGGGCTGAAATTATTTCTTCAAAAAAAGAATGGGAAAGGCTGGAACCGGCATTATCTGTCATCAGGGATATATCATCTGACATACCAGTATCTGTGGACACCTTCCGCACAGAAATTGCACAAAAAGCCGTTAACAAATACGATGCCGGCATAATCAATGACATTTCAGGCGGCAGCATGGATCCTGAGATGTTTGATTTTGTAGCAGAAAAACAAATACCTTATATTATGATGCACATGCAGGGCACACCTGCCGACATGCAAAAAAATCCTGTATATACTGATTTTCCGGGGGATATTCTGGAATTTTTCCACAAACAGATTGCCATACTGCGTGAAAAGCATTTGCATGACATCATCATTGATCCGGGATTTGGGTTCGGAAAAAACCTGTATCACAATTATGCCCTGCTCAATTATCTCCACAGGTTTAACATATTTGATTGTCTTTTATTGACTGGAATATCAAGAAAAAGCATGATAACAAAGTACCTGGAAATTCCGGATTCAGAAAGTCTGCCGGCAACCTCAGTTTTGCACTCACTGGCCATATTAAAGGGGGCAAATATTTTGCGTGTCCATGATGTATCGACTGCAAAACAGGTAATTAATCTCATTAAAAAAACAAAAAACAGCATAAATGATAATTGGTAATTTTTTTAATAATAAAATTTTTATATCTTCGGGCAACAAATGATACATGCATTTATCACTATCCGTTTTCTGGATATCGTGGACATATTTCTGGTAGCATTTCTTCTCTACCAACTGTATTTACTGATACGAGGTACAGTGGCTATTCGTATTTTCATTGGTGTGTTTTCAATTTACCTTTTTTGGTTGATTGTAAAAGCCATGAATATGGAGTTGCTTGGGTCGATTTTGGGACAAATAATCGGCGTCGGGGTTATTGCATTATTGATTGTGTTTCAACAAGAAATAAGGCGTTTTCTGTTAATGCTGGGCAATCAAAGTTTCATTAACCAACACTTACCATTTATACGTTATTTTATAACCACTTCTCCCATTAGTAAAAACCACATTGAAAAAATAGTACAAGCTGTTTATAGTCTGGCTGAAAATTATTCAGGTGGGTTGATCGTCATTTCAAAGCACTCTGATCTAAAAACTTATGCCAGCAGTGGAGAAATTATCAATGCTGACATTTCTGACAGGTTAATAAACAATATTTTTTATAAAAATGCCCCGCTACATGATGGAGCTATTATCATTGTAAAAGATAAAATTAAAGCTGCAAGCTGTGTTTTGCCGGTTTCGCAAAGCCCTGATATTCCTAAAAAACTGGGCTTGCGGCACAGGGCTGGTGTAGGGATGACTGAACGCACCGACAGTGTGGTAATTATTGTATCCGAACAAACTGGTGGTATTAGTGTTTCTAAAGAAGGAAAGATTTATAAAATCACAACAAAAGAAAGGCTTAAATTATTTCTTATTAAGGAGGTAGGACAATGATAATTGCTGTTACAGGAAGCAGTGGCTTTCTTGGTCAAAATATTAAACAATATTTTTTAACGCGGGGACAAAAAATCATCAGTGTTCCCAGAAAAGTATTGTATGATAAAACTGCATTGGAACAATATCTTCAGGAAATTGATGTGGTTATTCATACTGCCGGAACGCCAGTTACTAAGCGGTGGACACCCCGTAACCGGAAAAATATATATAACAGCCGTGTAATCACCACCCGGAACATTGCCGATGTCATTGACTCAATGGATAATCCACCGCGGGTTTTTATCAGCACTTCCGCCATAGGTATTTATAACAATATCCACTATCATGATGAAAGCAGCCAGGATTTTGCAGATAATTTTTTAGGGGAAGTGTGCAAAGACTGGGAAACACCGGTCAAATCAATAAAGACAGACAAAACAAGGACCATCATCACACGGCTGGGGGTTGTACTGGGAAATGGCGGTATTCTCAAAAGAATAATGTGGATTTTTAAAATGGGGCTTGGTGGAAAAATCGGACATGGTGAGTACCCTATGCCCATAATACACATTGAAGATTTATTGGCTTTTTATGAAAAGAGCATCAATGATGAAAGCTTTCAGGGCGTTTACAACCTTACTGCTCCCGCTATTATTACAAATGCTGAATTTACAGAAGCATTGGCGTCAGCATTAAATAAAAAAGCGCGTTTCAGCATCCCTCCTGCTCTGTTAAAGATATTATATGGAAACGGATTAATGTCACTTATAAACAACCCGATTGTTATCCCCAAAGGATTACTTGAAGCAGGATTCAGGTACAAGTATGACCAAATTGAAGATGCCCTGGCATCGTGTATTAAAAAAATTGAAAAACAAAAACATTTATAAATGAATCATCTGCTGCAAATTTTTGACAACCTGTAAATAATCGTATTATTATCCGAATGTTTTGAGATGACAGGTATCTTATGTACATATTTGAAAGTAATGCAGTTAAAATATTCCCCTGAATAAAGGCAACCAATTTACTTTTTTTTCAGTCATATAAGTAGTATATTTGTAGCGAAAAAATAATTGAATATGAAAATAAAATCACTTATAGCAATAATGGCATCCCTGTTAGCAGTGGTGTTTTTTAATTCTTGTGAAGAGAATACAACCGATCGAAACCGTCCGCTAATGACAGCACTGGTAGATGGCAGCACGTGGCGTTGCCCTGATCCTCATGCCAGACTTTCAGATAATCAAATACTTGTATATGGAACATCAGCAGATGGACAAACCATTGAATTGACCATTTACAATGGAGAAAAAGGTGTTTACACCCTAAATGCCAGCAATATGCATGAAGGGGTACTTATCCCTAATACAAGTGCACATGCCGATCTATACAGCACGAGTAACAATGAATCAGGGACAGGCCAGGTAAGGATTTCTTCTATTAATGATGAAGATAATACAATATCGGGGTCTTTTAATTTCAGGGCATACAAACAAAATTCAAGTTCATCTAAAAATGTTACAAACGGTGAATTTAACAAGGTCCCGTATAGGTTTATTAATAGTATTGATACCACAGAAATTGATAATGTTTTCACTGCCAATATAGAAGGTGAAGCTTTTAATGCCAATACAGTAAATACCTTTGATACAACATACAACAATGCAAACTTTTTAAAAATTGTTGGTTCAAACAACACAGACTTTAGAAAAATTATACTCTTGATCCCAGAAAATGCACAAGAAGGCAATTATGATATTGACCCCGATGACGGCCCAATGATGGCTTATTATCAGGAATCGATAACCGAAATACCTGCTACCGTTGGTTCTACCACAATTTCACATCATGATACAGAAAACCAAATTTTAAAAGGATCATTTTTCTTTAATGTAGAAGATGGCGGCGGACAAACCATTAACATAACAGGCGGTTATTTTGAGGTACAGTATTAATACACTATAGCCTGCCCTGTGATCAATGTGGCTTTATTCTAATAAATGGTTGATAAATTTAACAAATTGTGTTTTTTAGGAATCACTGTGTTCAATGTCAAAGATAGTTAATTATTTCAAACGATATTTAAAAAAGAGCGACACATAAATGTGTATTACCAGGTATCTTCTTCATCTTTGTTGAATGCTGTAGCAGAAGCCTGGTCGGTAGGCATCACAAGGATATCATTGATGTTAACATGCGGGGGACGTGAAATGACAAATAAAATACTTTCCGCAACATCGGCAGCATGCAATGGTTCATAAGCCTTATAAACATCTTCCGCTTTTGCTTCATCACCGTGAAAACGCACAACGGAAAATTCTGTATCAACTGCCCCCGGAGCCACTTGCGATACCTTAATCCCGTCTTCCAGCAAATCACGGCGCATGGCTTTTGTAAGTGCATCCACAGCATGTTTGGTGGCACAATATACATTACCATTGGGATAAACTTCTCTTCCGGCAATAGAACCAATATTGACAATCTGGCCTTTTTTACGCTGAATCATACCGGGAACCACTGCCCTTGTAACATACATCAGGCCTTTGATATTGGTATCAATCATTTTGTCCCAGTCATCAGTATCACCTGATTGTACCGGATCTAAACCAGAAGCCAACCCTGCATTATTAATCAGGATATCAATATCAGACATATCATCAGGTAAACTTGCAATTGCTTTATCAACTTCTGATTTTTCCCTCACATCAAAATGCAAAGAATGCACTCTGCCATTGTGCTGTAATTTTAACTTATCTTCAATGGCTTCAAGCCGATCTTTTCTGCGTCCGGTAATGATAACCCTGTAGCCATTTTTGATTAATAACTCTGCTGTAGCTTTGCCAATTCCTGCTGTAGCGCCTGTAATTAATGCCAATTTACCCATAATAATAAAAAATTAAATTTAACCCTTATTAAATAATAACGAATATACCTTATTTCTGTATGGTTACAATGCTTTTATAATTGTAAAACTATTTCTTCTTTTCCAACATCACAATGTTTTCAACATGTTGTGTATGGGGAAACATGTCCACCGGTTGCACTTGACCTATATCATAATTATCTTTCATTAAACTCAGGTCTCGTGCCTGTGTTGCAGGATTACAACTGACATAAATGATTTTTTCAGGAGATACTTGTAAAATAACCTTTATCACATTTTTGTGTATTCCGGCGCGTGGCGGATCCAAAACCAGCACGTCCGGCCTGCCATGTTGTGAAATAAAAGGGGATGTAACCACTTCTTTCATGTCCCCTGTAAAAAAATCAAGGTTGTTCAGACCATTGATCTCTGCATTGAGGCGTGCATCACGAACTGCATCTTCAACAATTTCCACACCTATAACCTTCCGGGCATCTCTTGCAAGATACAGGGATAAAGAACCGGTTCCTGAATAAAGATCGTACACAATATGTGTATTGTTAATACCTGCCATCTCTCTGACCTGCTGATACAACACCTCTGTTTGCCATGTGTTGGTCTGAAAAAAAGATTTTGCACCTATTTTAAAATCCAGACCATCCAAATTTTCCCTGATGTATGGATTCCCGGCAAATAGCGTAACGTCCAGGTCAAATATGCTGTCATTTTTTTTGTTATTCACAATATACATAAGTGAATTAATTTCAGGGAAAGAAGCCTTAATATGCTCGAGCAGTGCTTTAACTTCCTCTGAAAACTCTGAAACGACAAGCACAACCATCACCTCCCCTTTTCTTGTAATCCTGATTATTAAGTTTCTGAGCAAGCCGGTATGTTCCCTGGGGTTATAATAAGACAATTCGTGTTTTACTGCATAAGTATGAATGGCATTCCGCACAGCATTGGTGGGTTCGGCCTGCAGGTAACAATGGTCCACCTGCAAAACTTTATCAAACCGCCCGGGCACATGAAAGCCCAAAGCCTTGGTAACTTCAAATTTCTTCCCGGAATCAATATCTTCTTTTTCAAACCAGGCTTTGTCAGAAAAACTGTACTCCAGTTTATTCCTGTAATACTTTATTTTTCCTGATGCCAGAATAGGTTCAGGTCCCGGAAAATCAAGGTTCCCGATACGTTGAAGCTGTTCTTTTACCTGTTTTTCTTTAAAATATAGTTGTTTCTCATACAACATATTCTGCCACTTACATCCACCACAGCTTCCGAAATGTTTACAAAAAGGTTCTGTCCTGAATTCAGAATAATCATGAAATTTGACAGGAACACCCTCAAAAAATGATTTCTTTTTTCTTATCAATTGTACATCCACAACATCTCCTGGCACAAGCTTGGGAACGAAGATCACCCGTTCGCCGTCTTTTCCTACCGCCTTGCCATCAGAAGCAATATCAACAATTTGTAATTTTTCTATTAAAGGTAAATTAGGTTTTGCCACAATTATTTAATATTTTGCGGCAAAGTTAACAAAACCATCTGAATCAGAAATTATGGCAAGAATTGGCAGGCAGATACCTCATTTTCAGGAGATAGACCCCAATACAATCAAAGCAGGTTTTTCAAAGGATATGCTTTACAGATACACCCTTGAAATGCAATACCGGCCATCATTATTACGGCAGGACCAGGATGACCACATATGCGTCATCCTGAAAAATCCCAGTTCGGCTGATGCCGGAAAAGCTGATGCCACGATCAGGAAAGTTGAGACTTATGTATATAAGCATTTTCCTGAGGTTAAAAAACTCACCATATTGAACATATTCGCCATCAGGGCTACAGATGTCAGCGAGGTTAATCAATTGCTAAAGAAAAATGGTAAAGACTACATCACAGGCCCCGACAATGACAAAGAAATATTGAGGGTTATCCGTAAATCTGATCACATTATTTGTGCATGGGGTAACAATAACGGGATTCTACCAAAAATTTATGAATCAAGGATCAATGAAATAGAAACAATGATAAAGCAACTAAACAAAAATGCCAGGAATGTTGTTAGTCCCAGGCCAACAAAACAACCTCTGCATGGATTGATGTGGGGATTTGATTATCCACATAAAACCTATTTTGCATAAAAAATATTTATTTATCTGTAATAGATTCCGGGTAATTTATTTTTACTCATGCATTTTCAAGCACAACAATATGTAAATATATCAACCCGTTTTAAAAGTAAAACATCAAAAACATGTTGAAAAATTTTTTTATATATTTGATTATCTGCATGTAAGATGTTTTCAACATATTGTTAATAAAATTATTTTTATAGACATTAAGTGTAACAATTTTTAGTTTATATTTGTATGTTGAAAGTAAAACAATATTTTATGAAAAGGATAATAGGAATAATACTGACGACAGTAGCAATTGCAGCATTTCTGATTTCATGTAGCAGCACAGAAGAGTGTCCTGCATACAATAACGGTGACAGCAGTAGTATTGTTGATCATGAACAATCAGAACAATCAGCATAAAATTTGGGATTCAAACCGGCCCTGCAAAATCCATAAAATCAGAAATGATAAAGATTCTGAAAATATTGGTGTTGTTATTTTTGCCAATTCTGGGCTTATCTCAGGGAGAAATTATCGAAAAAAAAGCGCTCAATTATTACAATGAACATTCTTTTGGTGCAAAACTCATTTCGAGTGGAGCAGGCATTGATTACCGTTTTGGCTGGAGATATACCAATAAAACACGGGGGTTTGCCGAAGCATCGTTTAGTTTTGTCAAGGACCCTAAAGAAATAAAGGTATATAACCCGTATTTTGATAATCAGAAAAAATTTATTTACGGAAAGGTAAACAGTGTTTTTAACCTGCACATCGGCAGCGGCATAAAAAAAGAAATATTCAGCAAACAGGATAAGAATTCCATATCCATTACTTATCAACTTGCCGGTGGCTGTGTACTTGGTTTGGAAAAACCCATCTATTACCAGGTAGTTGACAGCTCTGAAATCATCGGTAATCAACAGATATTTTACACAAGTCCCCAAAAATTCAGTCTCAATCACCACAATCCGGTAGATATCGTTTCAAGGGAATCTTTTTTTAAAGGTATAGGAGAAACAAAAGTTAAACCCGGTGTTTATGCCCGTGCTGCCTTCAATTTTGAATTCAGCAATGACAGATACAAAACAAAAGCCATAGAAATCGGTACATATTTAGAAGCTTTCCCAAAAAAAATTACCATTTTGGCTGAGCATGAAAAACAAATATTTTTTGCCATGTATTGTTCATACCGTTTTGGTTTTAAATACAGTACATCAATTTCAAGAGATGCCAGAAAATTTTTCAGAAAAGAAGAAAAGAAAGAAAATTAAAAAATCAGCGTAAAAAAGAAAAAAAACTTGGAATTCTAAACAGAACATAATATATTAGTGCCTTGAAAAACTGAGCTGGTAACAGCCACATACAAAAGATTAACATTATGAAAATGAAGAACTTATTTATTGGTTTATTGACAATTGTTTTGGCAGGAATGCTTATTGGCCTGATGATATCATCAAATAAACAGGCAGAAAAAAAGTATTCACCGGATAATATAAATCCGGCATCTGAATCCGGATATAAAGGAGCTGCCAAATGGATCCATGAGCGCAGAGCAAACCGGGAAACAGGGAGAGTTGATATTAAAGATATCAAAAAAGCAAAAGCCCAGATAAAAGCGCTGCAAAAGAAAAAATCCTCTCTTGATATGTCCTGGACAGATATTGGCCCTACAAATATCGGTGGCCGTACCAGGGCAATCGTTATTGATAAAGACAATCCTGATATTATGTACACAGGTGGTGTTAGTGGGGGATTATGGAAATCCACGACAGGAGGCACATCCTGGAATCAAATTCATTATGAGGGGAATGAACATACAAGTAATTTCCCAAACCTTGCAATAGCCAGCATGTGCCAGGCCGCAAACGGAGATATTTATTTTGGCACCGGCGAAGGTCATTATAAACCATATCCGGCAGGAACCGGAAAACGTGGGTTAAAAGGAGCCGGTATCTGGAAATCAACAGATGGAGAAACATTTACACATATTGAATCCACTTATAACACCGAAGATGCACAAGATATCTTTTCTTATGTAAATAAGCTGGCAGCAGATCCCAACAATGCAAATCGCATATTCGCAGCCACAAATAGAGGGCTAATGCTTACCGAAGATGGTGGACAAACATGGACCAATCCGGTAGAAAATATTGCCCAATCTGAACTCATTGGTTTTTCCGGCGATGTTAAAATCAGTTCTGACGGA
>JBNJGX010000003.1:0-35717 GCA_051748025.1 Bacteroidota bacterium | reverse complement strand
GCCACGAAAGCACCCAGGGGCATTCCACCACCAAAAGCTTTAGCTATACACAGGATATCCGGGATCACATTATAGTGCATGTGGGCAAATAGTTTACCGGTACGGCCAAATCCGGTCTGAATTTCATCAAAGATCAAAAGGGCACCCACCTCCCGGCAACGTGTTTTGAGTTTTGCCAGGAAATCATCATCCGGGATACAAATACCCGCCTCAGCCTGAATGGGTTCAATCACTACGGCAGCGGTATGTTCGTTAATTATCTCGAAACCACTTGTATCATTAAACCTGAGAAAATCAATGCCTGGTAACAAGGGACGGTAATTTTGTTTAAATCTCTCATCACCCATAAGAGATAAGGCACCGTGAGAACTTCCGTGATAAGCGTTTTTGAAAGCCACAATATGGCTGCGGCCTGTATATCGTTTTGCAAGTTTCATAGCCCCTTCAACAGCTTCCGAGCCGCTGTTGACATAATACACTGCATTCAGGGATGCATGCAGTTGGTTTACCAGCATATCAGCCAATTCAACCTGAACGGGCTGAATAAATTCCCCGTAAACCATCAGGTGCATGTGTTTGTCAACCTGCTCCTTTACAGCTTTTACAATCTCCGGATGCTGATGTCCCAGATTACACACGGACACACCGGAAACCAGGTCAATAAAGGCTTTTCCGTTTTGGTCATAAACATATATACCTTTAGCTTTTGTTGCCTGAAACATCATGGGATGTTCAGATGTCTGGCCAAGGCGATGCTGAAACAAACTTCTGATACCCGTATTTTGCATATCATTTAATAAGGTTTAAATGGTCTAATAAATCTGCTTTATATGATTTACCGATCGGAATCTGTTTTTCACCCTCTTTGATGTTCATAAAAATAACATTTCCTGTTATGGAATGAATATGCATAATATTGATATAATATGACCGGTGAATTCTTACAAAAATATCATCAGGTAATTTAGGCCTTATAGCTTTCATGGTAAAATGAATAAGGTAGCGGTTATCATAGGTTTGTATTGAAACATAATTTTCTTGTGCTTCTACATAATATATCTCATCAATACGCACCCTTGTTAACTTTGCGTTTTCTTTGATGAACAATTCATTCCTGTTACTTGCCTTATTTTCCTTGTTATTGATTTCCTCAACGCTATTATCTCTGTGCTCAATTGCGCGTTCTACTGCTTTATAAAACCGGCTGTATGAAATTGGTTTAAGTAAATAATCTGTTACATCATAATCAAAAGCCCTAAGGGCATATTTATCTTTACCGCTAATGATGATTATTTGTGGTTTTGTTTTAAGATTTTCAATTAATTCCAGGCCGGACATTTCGGGCATTTCCACATCAAGAAATATAATATCCACCTGTTTGCCAGATCCGGCTATTTCACTCAAAGCTGAAACGGGATTATCGTAAGAACCAAACAACCGGAGTTTGTTTGTTTTTCCGATGAACTCTTCGATGAGTTTACGAACAATATGGTCATCATCTATTACTATACAATTCATTTTGTACAAGAAATATTTTATTGTTAACATCCAAATTTAATAATAATTTCCAATAAATCAATAATTTATTTTAGAAATTACCGGTTTTGAAGTAATATTGAGCTGAGTTAAAACTTTTCTCATCGTTTTCCGGTCACCATTTGTGTAAAACGTAGTTTTTCCCTTAACGGCATCGTTGCGTAATATGCGGCTTTGCATAAGCAGGTCTTTGGTCCTTTTTGCGATGGCATCGGCCGGATGAATAATGTTTATCGCTCCGCCGGTAATTTTTTCAACAACAGGGATGAATAACGGATAATGAGTACAACCAAGCACAAGTTGATCCACATTTTGCTCCATCAATGGCCGGAGGTATTTTTTGAGGAGGGTTTCGGCCTCCTGAGAAAAAACTTTACCCTGTTCTGCAAGTTCAACAAGCCCTGCCCCTTCGGTATAGTGTATTGTTACGTAGGGTTTGTATTTTTCCTGATTTTGTTTAAACAATTTTCCGTTAAATGTACCATGTGTAGCGAGCACACCAATATTTCCGGTTTTAGAAAGAAGGCTGGCGGGTTTTACAGCGGGTTCCATACCAACAAACTGTATATCGGGATAAGTATTGCGAAGGGATTCTATAGCTGCAGCCGTAGCCGTATTACAAGCTACAATAATTAATTTGGCATTATGGCCAATCAAAAATTTTGTAAGTACATGGCTGCGTTCAATAATTTTATCATTGCTTTTATATCCATAAGGGGCAAACTTGCTGTCGGCACAATACACAAAAGACTCAGCGGGCATAAACCCGGCCACATGATTCCATACAGACAAACCTCCCAATCCGGAATCAAATATTCCAATGATATTTTTAGATTTATCCATGTTAGAAAAACTAAAAAAGACCATCAAACGAGATGGCGTTACCAATCAGTTAAAATCAGTTAAGAACGGTTAATATCAGTTTAGAACGGTTACTATTAATAGGGTTTAGGTTTTAGGGGTTAGGTTTTAGGTTTAAGATTTCTCATGACCTAAAACCTAACCCCTAACCCCTAAAACCTATTATTTCGGGTGGGGGACTCATAAGTAACCGATTTTAACTATTATTAACATTTTATTAACCGTTATTGACAGAATCCTTTATGACTGATTAGTTACAAGATGGTCAATTTCAGAATTATTTCGAGATATTATTGTAATTCTAATTCTTTTTTTACCTTTTCGGTAAGGTCATCACTATCATCAGACTTATAAAGCAACATAGAATTATCATAAATGTAGGCATATCCTTCATCATCACCTACTTTTTTGATAGCGTTTCTTATTTTTTCATATATTGGTTCAAGGAGTTCCTGTTCTTTTTCCTGCAAGTCACTCTGTGCACTTTGCTGGAATCCCTGTATCCGTTGTTGTAAATTCTGAATATCAAGTTCTTTGTCTTTTCTGACAGCGGTACCCCAGTTTTCATAATTTTCTTCATACTCCTGGTACTTTTTTTCAAACTCTGCATTCATTGTTTGCAACTGCTCTTCAAGCTGTTTGGAGTATTCAGTAATTTCTTTCTCAGCTTTGGCACGCTCAGGCATTTCTTCAAAAATAGCTTCAACCCTGACATATCCAAGTTTTTGTGCAAAGCTATTGGCAGCAGTTCCTGCTATCAGAACAATGGCTGCAATCAATCCGATTCGTTTCATCATAATGTTGTGTGTTTTTTAAGATTAACAAAAGTAAAATAATCAATTTTTATATCCAAGTTTTCTGAGCACATCATCGCTCTTATCATATTTTGGATCTGTATATAACATATTCATAGAATTGGCTGTATCAAATATAACAGCATAATTGCCTTCCTGGGCAATTTCTTTTACAGCATTAAAAATATCATCTTGTATTGGCTTGAGTAATTCTTTGCGTTTTTGAAACAACATACCTTCACGGCCAAAATATTTTTTTTGCAGTTCTTTCATTTCTTTTTCCTTTTGGATGATTTCATCTTCCCGTTTCATTTTTAGCTCTTCGGTAAGAAAAACTTTTTCAGCTTTAAAATCTTCGTACATTTCTTCAATCTCAGCTTTCATTTCATCAATTTCATTTTTCCATTGATCGGAGAGCTCATTAAGTTGTTGCTGAGCTGTTTCGTAAGTCGGGATATTGTTCATGATATAATCAGTATCCACATAAGCATACTTTTGTGCATTTAAGCTTAAAGCAAGAAATGGCAAAAGGGTTAACAATAATATTTTTTTCATAACTGTATAATTTTGATTTCAGAAAAAACACATACAAATAACGGACCAAAGATAATACAATCAGAATTGCTGACCAATAACAAAATGGATTTGTGAACCATTTACGCCGGTTTTTCCGGAAATTTCATCAAAGCCATATCCCCAGTCAACGCCAAGCATTCCGATCATGGGCATATATACCCTAACACCAAATCCGGCGGATCGCTTCAGGTTAAATGGGTTATAATCGGCAAATTCGTTCCATGCATTTCCGCCTTCAATAAATGCCAGGCCATAGAATGTAGCTGATGGATTCAGGGATAATGGGTATCTGAGTTCCATGCTGAATTTATTATACAGATTTCCGCCGTCACCGGGTGTCAGTGAATTGTTGGTATATCCTCTAAGTCCTATTGTTTCTCTGCCGTATAGATTATATCCGTACAGGCCGTCTCCGCCAAGCTGGAATCCCTCAAATGGCGAGGGGCCAATTTCATTATTATAATAAGCCAGGAAACCGAATTCAAATTTTGATCGCAGCACCAATGCCTGGCTTCCACCTTCTTTTGACCCCATCAGGGTAGTATACCAATCAGCTTTGAGTTTCCATTTGTGATATTCAATCCATTTATATTTTTCCTGTGGGCTCATTGTAGAATAATCTTTATCATTCATTAAAGAAAATGGCGGTGTTAATTCGAGCGAGAGCTCCATATCATTTCCCCTTGTGGGAAAAATAGGATTTGGCCCGCTACTGGAGCGGCTAAGGTTGGCAGTAAAATTGATATTGTTTGAAGCACCATCATCATAAATGAACCCTGACCACTGGTTAATATTGTAGTGTTTATAACCCAACTGGGTATAAAGTGTAAAAAAATCATCAGGCCACTCCAGGCGTTGCCCCAAACCGGCCGAGGCGCCTGTGACAATAAAGTGTTGTGCGCTGCTGTCAGATCCATAGGTTTGCCGGGAGTTATATACGGAGACGGACAATGAATTTGGTTTCCTTCCACCCAGCCAGGGTTCAACAAACGAAAAACTATAATTCTGATAATATGGCCCGCTGGCTTGTGCACGTAGGCTTAAGCGCTGTCCGTCACCGGCAGGCAAAGGCCTGTAAGCCCGTGGATTAAAAATATTTTTAAGTGAAAAATTGTTAAATGTCAACCCCAGGGTACCCACAATCATACCTGCTCCATAACCACCACTTAACTCAATCTGGTCTGAGGGCTTTTCTTCAACAATATATTCCAGGTCAACAATGCCTTTTTCCGGATCAGGTTCAAAATCAACGTTCAGTTTTTCAGGGTCAAAATATCCGAGTTGTGAAAGTTCCCTGATGGTTCGCTGAATGTCTGACCGTTTATAAAGATCCCCCGGTCTTGTTCTTATTTCCCTGATAACTACATGATCATTTGTGCGCGTATTACCATCAATTGTGACTTTATTAATCCTTGCCTGTTTACCTTCAACCACCTGCATTTCAAGGTCAATAGAGTCATTTTCGATATTCACTTCCACAGGGGTGATACTTGAAAACAAATACCCATTATCCTGATACACAGAAAACACGGAATTTTCACCCATCATCCGTTCATCGAGCAGTTTCTGATTATAAACATCCCCCCTCTCAATTCCAAGCACCCTGCTTAGATGGTCATCTGTATATTTGGTATTGCCTACCCAATCAATGTTACGGAAAAAATATTTTTTTCCTTCTTCAATACCCAGCACCAGATTAATACCCCCTTCATCATTCGGGTAAATTGAATCATACATAATACGGGCATCTCTGAAACCTTCTTCATTATATTTTCTGATAATGGCCTTTCTATCATCTTTAAACTCAGGTTTGATAAATTTTGATGCTTTCCAGAAACGGTACCATGCTTTTTCTTTGGTTTCCTTCATCAATCTTTTGATTTTCCAGTCAGAAAAATGTTCATTGCCTTCAATGATCATGTTATCAATTTTTATCCGTTCATTTTTGTCAATGTTAATGTTCAAAATGACCGAATTGGGCATGGTTGTGTCTTCTTTCTGCTTAACATTGATCTCGGCATTGAGGTAACCTTTATCAATAAAATACCGTTTGGCTTCTGATTTAATATTAAGCAGAAGGTTATCTGTCACCTGAGAACCTTTAACAAGGTCAAGGTTTTCACGCAGGTCATCAGCCTCACCTTTTTTAACCCCTTTGAAGGAAAATTTTGCAAGCCTTGGCCTCTCATCAAGGACTATATCAAGAAATATTTTATCATCAATGATGCGGTCAGCAACAATTTTAACATCAGAAAATAATCCCTGGTCCCACAGTTTTTCAATGGCATCAGTAATTGTTTCTCCGGGAATCATGATGGTATCACCCACCTGTAAGCCAGTAAGATGAATAATCACATTATGATCAAGATATTTAACCCCTGAAATCTGAATTCCGCCGATCACATATTCTTCAGGATCTGCATAATTGATTTTTGATAACTTGTCTTTTAGAGACACTTGTGCTGTAAGTGTAATACTAAGACAAAGCAATACAGTAATATTAAGAATAATTTTCTTCATTCCATTCTCCCTTACAATTGTTCACTAGTTTTTCCAAATCTTCTTTCCCTGGTTTGATAATCCAGTATTGCTTTATACAATTCATTTTTTGTAAAATCCGGCCACAGCGTATCGGTGAAATATAATTCAGAATAAGCCAGTTGATAAACCAAATAATTACTAATTCTTTTTTCACCACTTGTCCGGATCATAAGTTCCGGGTCCGGAATATTTTTTGTGGAGAGGTAAGTTTCAAAAATGTCCTGATTGATTTTTTCCGGATCTATTTTTCCGTTTTTCACATCTTTTGCAATGTTCTGTGTTGCTTGCACAATATCCCACCGTCCGGAATATGACAAGGCAAGGTTTAAGCTCATACGTTTTCCATTTTTACATTGCTCTTTTACTTTTTTAAGCCTTTTCTGTACACTTTCAGGCAACATTGAGATATCTCCGATAACATGAAGACTTATATCATTATCCAGAAGTGTTTTGGCTTCCTTTTGGAGTTGTTCGAGCAAAAGACTCATTAGCCCACTAATTTCATTTTCAGGGCGGCTCCAGTTTTCCGTTGAGAAGGCATATAGAGTCAGGTATTTCACACCCAGTTCGGCACAAGCTTCGGTAACTTTTCTTACTGATCCGGCACCAGCACGGTGTCCCATTAACCTGATTCCACCACGTTTTCTTGCCCACCTTCCATTACCATCCATAATTATGGCAATATGTTGTGGCAGTTTATCTCTGTTTATCTGTTTTTTCAACTTTGACATTCAATCGCAAAATTAATAATATGCATGACATTCGGTACCAGCAATATTAAAAACATAAGACAATGTTACAGCCGCATAAGAATACCAATCGTTATTGGTCATAAATCCCAACTGCTTAACATTGTTTGTTGAGGTCACCGGCACCTGTGTATGGGCATATAATTCAAGATCTTCTCCTGTAAGGTTATCAAACATGTCAGAAAAGGTTTTTCTGAAAGCCCATTCAGCTCCAATAATAACACGTTCTGTCAGGTTCATTTTAATACCTGCCCCCATGGGAATACACACAGAAAAGGTATTATTTGATTCCAGAGCATAAGCAGCACCAAGTCCTATATTTACATATGGGGTATAAAACTTTTTTCTGGTTTCACCCAGTTCATACACAAGGAAATTAAATTCTACCTGGGCAGCCGCTTCGATCAGTGAAGTAACAAAAGCATAATCTCTGATATTTTGGTATTCAAACCCGGAATCCTCATCGAAAGCTTGTAAATGTGTGTACATGGCACCATATTTCATCAAAAGGCGGGAATTAAAATGTTGTTTGTAGAAACCACCATAATTGAGCCTGGATGAATAAAAGGGTTTAGCCCAATTTAATTCACCCTGATAATAAGATCCTCCCAAATGTAATCCTATTTCACCGGATTGTTGTGCTTTTGCAGGAAACAACATGCCACAAAAAACAATGCCCAGGCATACCCTGGACAACATTTTTTTTATGGTTTTATTATTTATTGTTACATTCATACACATATTTCCGGTCCAGAATTGTTATGCTAACGAGCAGCAAAATAAAAAAGTATATGCAATCCCTAAAAAAAATCAGAATTTTGGCATGCCTTGAGAGCCGGAACGCAACTTATAGGTTACATTCAGGGTTAAAAACATATAAGCATCATTATAATTGGAATTTCCCCGCTGCTGATTAACGCCAGCGCCGGGCCAATCATCGGACCTGTCTGCAAAGTATCTGGCAACCGGATCATCAAACAAATCAGGATCAACATAAGTAGTGCTGACATCGTCAATATAATCTGTTCCTGTATAACGTGAGCCAAATTCAAATCCGGCACCCCAATTTCTGTCAATTAAAAAATTCATGCCAAAACCAATGGGAACAGACCATGATATTCTTTTGTAGGGTTCGCGTGTTGGCAGCACATTCTGTCCTTCAGTACCCAGTGGTTGTAATGCATACCACTCACCATCAGTATATTGGGCTTTGGGATTAAACCAAAAGCCATTTATTCCTGTAAAAATATATAAGCTGGGAGAATTTTGTTGACCACGTGAGCGTCTAAGGTTATATCTATGTCCAAATTGTTCTTTCAGGATATGATACTCAATATGTGCACCAGCTTCCGCAATCGGGGAGCGGAACGATAAGTTTCTACTATTTCTGTGAACTTCATTGGTTGTGGCATCATCTCCATATACCCAACCAAACCCTGCTGCTCCTTTTACAGAAAATGATGGACTAAGTTTATACCTGTATCCGGCATAAACCAACGGACGGGTATATAATACCTCAAAGTCTCTTACAAATCGGGTACCTGCCTGGTCTGCACCACCAAGCTCACCAAGAAAATTTGTGCCACCCACTCCAAAAAATACTTCTTCCCGGAGTTTACGCCAATGTGATCCAAACTGGGCATTCACAGATGTTGAGAACACTCCAATTAAGGCAATAGCTATGATAAGTCGTTTCATACTCTTATAGTTAGTTGTTATTATTTCTTCAAAAATTTTATAAACTGTTACTGTGGATAAGTGTATTAGTTTCTCATATCCACTCCCCACATCAGTTTCTTCTGTAAAGTGCTAAAATAATTATTATTAAACAATTTAACAAAATTAATTTTAAAATTGGCTTTTTTAATTAAAATTTCTTCGTAAAACACCCTGTTAACCGATCTGTAATCAAGGCTGAGCTTAGCTGATTTCGGAACCCCTTCAAGTTTTAGTTTTATTTCTCCCTGATCAGAAATCACAAGTGGTCGTACAGTCAGGTTGTGAGGTGCAATCGGTGTAATAACAAAATTATGGCTGTTCGGATGCACTATTGGCCCTCCACAACTTAGTGAATACGCAGAACTACCTGTTGGTGTACTTACAATCAAACCATCAGACCAATAAGTATTGATCAGCTCATCATTATAAAATGCATTTACTTTTATCATTGAGGGGCTGACATGTTTTTGCAAGGCCATCTCATTGAGGGCAAAATTGTTATCCCCAAAATCATCCATCTCGGTATGGATTTCCAGTAAGGAACGTTGCTCCAATTCATATTTCCCATTAACAATCTGTTCAAGCGCCAGAGGAATACTATCTTTTGACACATTGGCAAGAAATCCAAGCCTGCCGCTGTTAATTCCCAGCACCGGGATTCCTTTATCTTTGATCATGGTAATGGTTTCGAGGAATGTGCCATCACCCCCAATTGAAAAAACCATATCAATGTCTTTCCAGTCATCCACAGGTTGATTAAACAATCCTTCAGACACCGGCTCATACGAAAGCTTTTCATTAATAAAAGCCGCAAACGGACGATATATCCAGAATTTTACTTTATGCTTTTTGAGTGTTTCAAAAATCTGAATAATACTTCCGTGGAAGGATTGACTAAAGTACCGGCCGTAAATTGCAATATTCATTATCAATAATTTTTATACAATGGCGAATGAAACCATGCAAAGATACCAAAAGCTTTCTGATTTGTAAATGCAAAATGAAAACCAAAACTTCTGTCATAAAAAGTATGACATTCAATACCGGCGCCACCACTTGTCAGAAAGGCTTCCGGCAGTTCATTATCATTTCCGTACAGGCTGTTACTCCATGTTTTAGCATTATCCCAAAAGGCATACAAATACACATCATACTTTAATTCATCAAATTCCCTGACCGGAACCCACGAAAGCGGTACTTTTTGCCTTGATATCAAACGGTACCTGACAGACTGATTAATGTTCACAACAGCTTTCCCATGCACAGTATAATACTCATAACCACGTGGATAATAATCATAACCTAATATGCCAGATAAATAATACGGGCGTTTATCAGCGTTTGTAATGTGCCATAAACTATTGGCCTGCATAGCATAAAACCACTTTTCAGTAAAACTGTGATGCCAGTGCAGTTTTAACCGGCCTGTCATAAAATCCGGGCTCTTGGCAAATAAACCAAATCCTGTTTTCTCTATGTCAGATAAAAGTAGAAAACCCTTTAAGGGAAAAAACCGGTCATCCCGGTTGTCAAATTCATATTGCAACCGGATATTAAAATAGCTTGACGATTGCTGTGACATGTGCAAAAATGATGGATGCGCAGAAAACATGCTATCAGAAACAGCAAATTGCCGGAATTCTGAAATAAACCTCAGGCTTTGATATAAATCAGGCCGTGATATATAAATAAAACCTGCTCTGTCTTCATATATAACCGGTTTATCAGGTTGATAGAAATATTGTCTCCGGTCTTTGACATTTTCTACCGCAACTTGCCGTTGGCGGAACCGGTCTGCATACAATTGAAAACCATGAAATTGCGACGCATTAATGGCCGGATTTTCATATAATATCCCCAATTGCTGCCTGTAACCAAATCTGGCTTTAAGTTTTAGAAACTGATTTTTGCCAAACAGATTGTGTTTTTCAAAACTCAACCCGTAATTGATCTTTTTCCAGTCTGCGTTGTAAATGAAAGCACTCAGGTTTCTGTCAGCATGTTCAAGAATGGGGTATAACCAGTAATACCATCTTTCTTTTACTGCAACATTGACATCAACCTGATTTCCTTGTTGTTTCCAGTTAATATTCACATACACAAAAAGGGAAGTATTCATCAGGTTTTTCTCAGATTGCTTTATTTGCTCCGGCCAGGAAGTAAAATCTATGCTGTCACCCGGCTGAAAGCAAAGCTCCCGCATAATCACTGAAGAATCGGTTACATGATTTCCCTGAATATCAACTGAACCGACAGATTGTGCAATTACAGAGGAACCTGCGATTAGAAGAAACAAACTTGTAATGGCAAAATGAATATTATTAATCAATCCTACACATTTAAATAACTTAAAAACTGCTCATATCTATCCCTGTAAAGGGTATTTACATCATCGTCAAGCATAAAAGAAGCCCTGATATTGTAATCAAAACGGTTAAAACTGTGAATAACCGGGGCCAGTTCAACGGTATCAAATTTAATTGTAACCTGAATCTTCATGCTATCTTTTGTACCGGATACATAGAGGCTAAGGATTTTTGTATTGTTATCTTCTGCAATTCTGGCAATTTCACTGAGAGAATAATCATGCACCCCCATTTCCAGGACAAGCACACTGCCTTTCAAATCAGCACCTGTGATTTTTGCAAAATGCCGTACCAGCTCCGGCAGGGGGATAGAACCCATATATTTTTGTGATTTTTCGGATAACACCGGGATCAAACTAAGTTCAAGTTTGGCTGTTATTTCAATCACTTCAAAAAGATGTTGATTCTCTGTAACATATGGCCTTATTAAACTCAGTTTATGGTTTCCTATTGCTTCTTCTCCACAATTCAGGTTATAAATATCAGCTTCTGAAATCAAACCCAAAAAATCTTCATTATTCACAATCGGCAGGTGTGATACTTTAAAAAATTCCATCCATGATAAGACCTTATTACCCGTATCAGAAGTTTTTACTTCCGGCACAATGGTAGATATAAGCTCGTAAGCGTACATATTTAATCCTTTTTTATTTTCTAAAATTCCAATCCTGATAAAGATAACATATATTTGTAAGAAAATTGCAAAAAAAATGACAAGATTAAGTGTAAACATTAATAAGGTTGCCACACTCCGGAATGCAAGGGGAGGAAATATTCCGGATGTTACCCGTGCTGCCGTAAATTGCGAGGTGTTTGGGGCAGATGGCATTACTGTTCATCCCCGGCCTGATGAAAGACATATCCGGAAAAGTGACGTCCGGGACATTCGCCCGCGAATCAAAACCGAATTGAACATAGAGGGCTATCCTTCTGAAGCATTTCTGAAACTTATTGAAGCAATACAACCACATCAGGTTACGCTTGTTCCGGATCCCCCTGAAGCACTTACTTCCAATGCCGGATGGAACATAAAAAAACACATGAAATTTTTAAAGGAAATTATACCCTGCCTGAAAAGATATGGTTGCCGTACTTCACTATTTGTTGAGACAGATTTATCCAACATTGAATATGCCGCACAAACAGGCACTGACAGAATTGAACTATATACCGAGCCATATGCAGCAAATTACAGAAAAAACAGGGAAACAGCCATAAAACCATTCACACAAGCTGCCAATCTTGCCAACACACTTAACCTGGGCATCAATGCCGGCCATGACCTAAACCTTGATAACCTGGCATTTTTTAATAAAAACATACCATGGCTCAGTGAGGTTTCGATAGGCCATGCATTGATTTCTGATGCTTTATATTATGGACTGGAAAACACCATTCAAATGTATAAACGTGAGTTAAAAAGTAACTAATCAGTTAAAAATGGTTAATAACGGTTAATAGCGGTTAAGAACGGTTGCGACAAACCGTAATCTGTATTTACATGTATCATTCATCCGGGAAACTAATCTAATACCGATATGTATTCAATCCTGCCATCCACGGCTGGTAAACCTGACAGAATGCTGATGTATTATTTTATTTCGCCATTGCTTCTGACTGAAATTATATTGAACATCATCGGTATTGTGTCTCATAAGCAACCGATTTTAACCGTTATTAACAGAAACATTTATGAATGATTAGTTACAATAAAATGTGATTATTAATTTTTCATACGCTGATATTTATTACATTTGTTAATTACAAAAAAATAGATTCATGTGTGGAATAGCTGGATATTACGCTAGAGATTCATTTGTTTCAGAAGAAGAACTGCACCGGATGGGTGCCTCCATTAAACACAGAGGACCAGATGCAGAGGGTTTTTACTGTAACAGCTATGCCGGTCTGGCCCACAAGAGATTGAGCATACTTGATTTATCTGATAATGCCAATCAGCCCATGGAATCTCATTCAAGGCGCTATACTTGTGTGTATAATGGTGAGGTTTATAATTTCATGGACATTGCCAAAGAACTGAACCTCTCTTTTCGCACCAATAGTGATACTGAAGTAATTCTTGAAGCATTTGAAGAATGGGGCGTAACATTTGTCAATAAGTTAAATGGCATGTTTGCCCTGGCGATATACGACAAGCAGGAAAAGGTATTGTATCTATATCGCGACAGGCTTGGCATAAAGCCATTATATTATTATTGGGACGACGAACATTTTATATTTGCATCTGAAATAAAAGCCTTATTGGAAGTTGATCAGATCAAGAAAAACTTAAAAATCAACAACCTGGCCATTAACGAGTATTTGCACCTTGGCTATATTCCCGAACCCAACACCATATACAGGAATATCATGAAATTTCCATCCGGCAACCTGGGAATTCTTGATGAGAACGGCCTCAGGATAGAAGCATACTGGATGGTAGAAAGTGCTATCCGGCGTAACTTGATAGATGATGGCACAAATGCTAAGAACCGACTCACAGAGCTCATTGATGATGCTGTTAAATCAAGACTGATAAGTGATGTGCCTTTCGGCAGTTTGTTAAGCGGTGGTATTGATTCCAGCATAGTTACTGCTTTTGCTCAAAAACACACAAAAAATAAGCTGGATACATTCTCAATTGGGTTTAAGGAAAATGCATATAACGAAGCAAAATATGCTAAAAAAGTAGCCAATTATCTCGGCACCAATCATCATGAACACTTTGTATCACAAAACGAAGCCCGCGACATGGTTCCTGATATTCTCGAATATTATGATGAGCCTTATGCCGATTCATCCGCCATTCCCACAATGCTTCTGTCACAATTTGCCAAAAAAGATGTAAGTGTGGTTTTAACCGGAGACGGTGGGGATGAATTGTTTCACGGATATGGTGCCTATACCTGGGCCAAGCGGCTCTCAAATCCTATATTAAGGGGACTTCGGCAACCCATAAAACATGGGTTATCAAAAATGTCAAACCGTTATCAAAGGGCATCTCATTTATTTGATTTTTCTGATAAAGATAAATTAAAGTCCCATATTTTTTCACAGGAACAATATTTTTTCACCCGGGCTGAGATTGATAATATTTTGATTACCAACATTTCAGAAGAAATAAACCTCCAGGAAGATCACAGTTATTTTGTCAGGGATTTGTTGCCAGGTGAAAATCAAGCCGTTTTTGACCTGAGGTATTACCTGAAAGACGATCTGCTTGTAAAACTGGACCGTGCAAGCATGCGATACAGTCTGGAAGCCAGGGTTCCGTTGCTTGATCACAGGATTGTAGAATTTGCCCTTAACCTTGATCCAAAACTTAAAGTACAAAAGCAGACAAAAAAGTACCTGCTGAAAGAGATCTTATACCAGCATATCCCGGAAAATTTATTTGACAGGCCAAAAGCGGGATTTGCGCTCCCTTTGAAAAAATGGTTACGTGAAGATCACAATTTTCTTATCAAACATTATTTATCAAAATCTGTGATTGAAAAACATAATGTTATCCGGTATGCACCTGTAAAGGAGATGATTGACAAATATATGGCAGGCACAGATTATCTTTACAACAGGCTATGGCTGCTGATTGTCCTTCACCAGTTTTTGGAACGGATGGCAGAGAAATAGCAAGTTACTAATCAGTCATAAAGGTTTCTGTAGATATCGGTTAATATCAGTTAATAACGGTTACTACCGGTTAAATTCGGTTGTTTATGAGTCCCCCACCCGAAATGAGAGGATTTAGGAGTTAGGGGTTAGGTTTTAGGTTAAGATTTCTCATAACCTAAAACCTAACCCCTAAACCCTATTAATTGTAACCGTTATTAACCATTTTTAACTGATTAGTTACCATTCCAATAATCAAGCACCAACTACCAAAAATCACCAAACCTTGTCATTCCCATGCCGGCAGGGTGGTTTATTATCCGTCTTCACCCTGCTACCCCGGCCAAGTTTTGATGTTTGAGATCCGTCTCCGCCGCCTGCCAGCCCTGCATAGGTTTTAGCGGAAGGCAGGCTGGGACAAGTTCCCGAAACAAGTTCGGGACAGGTCGGGACAGGTCTTGGAATTTGAACATTGTTAGGCTTCTGCAGTTGGTCCGCCAAAATTCATCGGCATTTTTGGTGGTGTATGTCCACCTTTCATTTTAATTTCACCGTGCGTACTCTCATACTTTTTAATGTTTCCCTGAAGGGTATTCAATAACCTTTTGGCATGTTCCGGAGTGAGAACAATTCTTGATTTTACAGGTGCTTTTGGTACGCCGGGCATAATTCTGATAAAATCCAAAATAAATTCAGAACTTGAATGTGAGATAACAGCAAGGTTGGCATATATACCCTGAGCCGTTTTATCGTCCAGTTCAATATTAAGCTGTTGATTTTTATCTTTTGGTTGTTGTTCCATAATAATTATTGTTTATCTTCATTTGTATTTTCACTATCGTCCTGTGCACCTTCCTCAAGCTTCTGCAATTCAGACTTATTGCCTACCAGAATTTGATCATATTCACGCAAACCAGTACCGGCAGGAATAAGGTGTCCGACAATAACGTTTTCTTTCAAACCAAGCAGTAAGTCTTCTTTTCCATTTATAGCAGCTTCATTAAGCACCTTATTGGTTTCCTGGAACGACGCTGCCGACATAAAGCTTTCCGTCTGCAAGGCAGCCCTGGTAATCCCCTGAAGGGCTTGTCTTGAAGTAGCCGGGACAGCAGGTCTGCCCTGAACCAGTGCAAGATCGCGCCGTTTGAGGTGGGAATTTTCATCCCTGAGCCTGCGGGCTGTTACGATCTGTCCTGCTTTAAGGTTAGCTGAATCTCCCTCGTTTTCAATTACCTGCATGCCATAAATTTCATCATTGACCTCACGGAATTTCCATTTATCAACGATTTGTTTTTCCAGGAATTGTGTGTCACCGGGATCTTCAATAATAACTTTACGCATCATCTGCCTGACAACGACTTCAAAATGTTTATCATTGATCTTCACACCCTGGAGACGATATACTTCCTGTACTTCATTAACAATATACTCCTGCACTTTGGTGGGTCCTTTAATATTAAGGATATCAGAAGGGGTAATAATACCATCAGAAAGAGAAGTCCCGGCCCTGATATAATCACCTTCCTGTACAAGGATTTGTTTCGTCAGTGGTACCAGATACTTTTTCGTATCACCGTCTTTGGATGTAATGATAATTTCACGGTTACCCCGTTTGATCTTTCCTAATTCCACTTGTCCGTTAATTTCCGAAACCACAGCAGGATTGGAAGGATTACGTGCCTCAAAAAGCTCAGTAACACGCGGCAAACCACCGGTAATATCCCCTCCTTTACTGACATTACGTGGTATTTTTGCAATAACCTGTCCGGCAACCAGTTTATCTCCTTCTTCTACAGTTAAGTGAGCCCCAACGGGCAGGTTATAATTTTTCAGGACTTTATTCTTATCTTTTTCTGAAACGATTGACAATTCAGGGTTCTTTTTCTTGTCTTTTGTTTCAGTAATAACTTTTTCCCTGTATCCGGTTTGTTCATCAGCGTCTTCCTGATAAGTAATACCTTCTATGAGGTTTTCAAATCTGGCAATCCCACTTTTTTCACAAACAATTGTAGCATTAAAAGGATCCCATTCACATATTTTGGTTCCTTTTTCAATTTTCTGATTGTTTTCGACATAAAGTTTGGCACCGTAGGGAATATTGTTTGTCATCAGTGTAACACCGGTATTCTCATCAATAATTTTCATTTCTGCCATTCGGCCGATCACGATATCTACCGGATCTTTTTCATTATCACCTTTATATGTTACTGTACGAAGTTCATCAATTTCAAGTTTCCCATTATATTTTGCAGTAATAGACGATTCAGCAGCAATATTTCCTGCCACACCACCAACATGGAATGTACGCAGGGTAAGCTGTGTTCCGGGTTCTCCGATAGACTGAGCGGCAATCACGCCAACCGATTCACCTTTTTGCACCATTCTGGAAGTTGCCAGGTTGCGTCCATAACATTTAGCACATACCCCGCGCCTGGATTCACAGGTAAGGACTGATCTTATTTCTACTTCTTCGATGGGAGAATCCTCAATGCGTTTTGCAATTATCTCGGTCACTTCTTCACCGGCACTGATGATATGTTCACCTGTTTGCGGATGATAAACATCATGAACCACTGTTCGGCCAAGGATACGTTCATACAGAGATTCCACAACCTCTTCGTTCTTTTTAATATCAGAAGCGACAATACCACGAAGGGTTCCACAGTCATTTTCAGATACCACCACATCCTGACAGACATCAACCAGCCGCCTGGTCAAATAACCTGCATCGGCTGTTTTAAGTGCAGTATCGGCAAGTCCTTTACGCGCCCCATGTGTTGAAATAAAATATTCAAGTACAGACAAGCCTTCTTTAAAGTTAGCAAGGATTGGGTTTTCAATAATTTGTTGTCCGGCACCTGCAGATTTTTGTGGTTTGGCCATCAGTCCCCTCATACCACAAAGCTGACGTATCTGTTCTTTAGAGCCACGCGCACCTGAATCAAGCATCATATACACAGGGTTAAAACCATCATTATCTTTTGAGAGCTTATTCATAACCAACTGAGTCAGTTTTGCGTTGGTATGTGTCCATATATCAATGATCTGGTTATACCGTTCGTTATGTGTAATGAACCCCATATTATAATTATTGACCACCTCATCAACCTGATCATATCCCTCATCAATCATTTGTTTCTTTTCATCAGGGATAATGACATCATCAAGGTTAAAAGAAAGCCCGCCTTTAAAAGCCATATTAAAGCCCATATACTTAATGGCATCGAGAAAATCAGCAGTAACCGCTGTATTGGTTTTACTTAGCACATTGGCAATGATACCACGTACGGATTTTTTGGTCAGCAACTCATTGATAAAGCCGACTTCTTTCGGCACAATATCATTAAACAACACCCTACCGGTAGTGGTTTCAACGACTTTTTTCACAAGTTTACCATCCTCATCCAGATCATCAACACGCACATTGATAATTGCACTCAGTGCGATTTTCTTTTCATTATAGGCAATTTTCACTTCTTCAGGTGAATAAAAGTTAAGGCCTTCACCTTTCGAACCTTTTCGTCCTTTTGTGATATAATACAAACCAAGGACCATATCCTGAGATGGCACTGTAATTGGAGCCCCATTGGCTGGATTAAGAATATTGTGAGAAGCCAGCATAAGTACCTGAGCTTCTAAAATAGCAGCATTACCAAGCGGAAGATGCACAGCCATCTGGTCACCATCAAAATCGGCATTAAATGCAGTACAGGCCAGGGGATGTAACTGTATGGCTTTTCCTTCGATCATTTTGGGCTGAAAAGCCTGAATTCCGAGGCGGTGTAATGTAGGCGCACGATTAAGCATTAGCGGATGGCCTTTCAGTACATTTTCAAGTATATCCCAAATGACAGGATCCCTTTGATCCACAATTTTTTTGGCAGATTTTACTGTTTTCACAATGCCGCGCTCGATAAGTTTTCTGATCACAAACGGTTTATACAGCTCAGCAGCCATATCTTTAGGCAAACCACATTCGTGCAGTTTTAATTCCGGTCCGACAACAATAACCGAACGTGCGGAATAATCAACACGTTTTCCGAGCAAATTTTGACGGAACCGTCCTTGTTTGCCTTTAAGGCTGTCACTTAAAGATTTCAACGGGCGATTGGCATCTGTTTTAACGGCATTGGATTTACGTGAATTATCAAAAAGGCTGTCAACAGATTCCTGCAGCATCCGTTTTTCATTACGCAAAATAACTTCCGGCGCTTTAATGATCATCAGCCTTTTCAGCCTGTTATTTCTGATAATAACACGGCGATAGAGGTCATTCAGATCTGAGGTTGCAAATCTGCCACCATCCAAAGGCACAAGAGGCCTGAGTTCAGGAGGGATAATAGGAATAACCCTGATAATCATCCATTCGGGTCTGTTTTTATCTTTTGAAGCACGGAAAGCCTCTACAACATTGAGCCTTTTCAGGGCTTCATTTTTCCTTTGCTGAGAAGTTTCCTTATTGGCTTTATCCCTGAGGCTAAAGGAAAGCTCATCCAGATCGATCCTGGAGAGAAGCTCATAAATTGCCTCCGCTCCCATTTTAGCAATAAATTTATTGGGATCATCATCTTCAAGCATTTGATTTCCGGAAGGTAATGAATCAATGATATCAAGATACTCTTCTTCTGTTAAAAAATCGAGCACTTTTAAACCATCATTTTCTTTTACCCCCGGCTGAATTACCACATATTTTTCGTAATAAATAATGGTATCCAGTTTTTTGGTAGGCAATCCCAGAAGATATCCGATTTTATTGGGCAGAGATCTGAAGTACCAGATGTGGGCAATTGAGACTTCGAGTTTAATATGCCCCATGCGTTCGCGGCGCACTTTTTTCTCTGTCACTTCAACACCACAACGATCGCACACAATACCTTTGTATCGAATGCCTTTGTACTTACCACAATGACATTCAAAATCTTTCACCGGGCCAAAGATACGCTCACAAAACAACCCATCTCTTTCGGGCTTGTAAGTCCGGTAATTGATGGTTTCCGGCTTGGTGACTTCACCACTTGACCTGTCCAGAATATCTTCCGGTGAAGCTAAACTAATGGATAATTTGTCGAAGTTACTGGTAACTTTCTTGTCTTTTCTGAAAGCCATATATCTAAAAAATTAAATAAATACGAAAAACTATTTTAACTCAAAATTCAGGCACAATCCCTGAAGTTCATGGATAAGCACATTAAGGGATTCGGGAATACCCTGTGATGGCATTGGTGTACCTTTTACGATTGACTCGTAAGTTTTGGCACGTCCTTTCACATCATCAGATTTTACCGTTAAGATTTCTCTTAGTGTATGTGAAGCTCCAAAAGCTTCAAGTGCCCAAACTTCCATTTCGCCGAATCTTTGTCCACCAAACTGTGCTTTACCACCAAGTGGTTGCTGTGTAATTAAAGAATACGGGCCAATGGAACGGGCATGCATTTTATCATCTACCATATGTCCGAGCTTAAGCATATAAATCACCCCGACGGTAGCAGGCTGGTCAAATTGTTCTCCGGTTTCACCATCAAAGATATGGGTTTTTCCGTATCTTGGTAAACCGGCTTTATCAGTATATTCACTAATTTGATCAAGGGTAGCCCCATCAAAAATGGGTGTTGAAAACTTCATACCAAGTTTTTCACCTGCCCAACCGAGTACTGTTTCATATATTTGCCCAAGGTTCATACGGGAAGGAACGCCCAGCGGGTTAAGTACGAGGTCAACAGGTGTCCCATCTTCGAGGAAAGGCATGTCTTCCTGTCTGACAATTTTTGCAATGATGCCTTTATTTCCGTGACGTCCTGCTACTTTATCCCCCACTTTAATAACCCGTTTTTTAGCCAGATAAACTTTTGCCATCTGAACAATTCCGCTTGGGAGCTCATCACCAATGGTAATATTTAAGGATTTCCGCCTGTATTTTCCCTCCAGTTCTTTGTACTCGATCATGTAATTTTGCAGAATTGTTTCAATCATTGCATTTTTCTTTTTGTCAGTTGTCCATTTTGTTGGTTTGACATTAAGAAAATCAATGTTGCTGAGGGCTTTGAGTGTGAATTTTTTACCTTTTGGGATAAGTTCGGCACCAAAATTATCTTTTACTCCCTGAGAAGTTTTGCCATTAACAATGGTGAATAATTTATCCAATAATTTTTCTTTGAGTTTTTCAGCTTCCTGATTAAACTCATTATCAATATTTTCAACCAGAATTTTCTCCTGATTTCTGGTTTTTTTATCTTTAAAAGTTTTGGAGAACAATTTTTTATCCACAACCACACCTGAAGTGGAAGGGGACGCTTTCATTGAAGCATCTTTAACATCACCGGCTTTATCACCAAAGATAGCGCGCAGCAATTTTTCTTCAGGCGATGGGTCAGTTTCCCCTTTTGGTGTAATCTTGCCAATCATGATATCACCGGCCCTTACATTCGCACCGATCCTGATGATACCATTTTCATCCAGATTTCTGGTAGCAGATTCGCTTACATTAGGGATATCGGCGGTAAGTTCTTCCAGGCCGCGTTTTGTATCCCTTACATCAAGCTGGTATTCTTCAATATGGACAGATGTAAACACATCATCGCGTACCAGCCGGTCAGAGATAACCACAGCATCCTCAAAATTATAGCCTTTCCATGGCATAAAAGCAACTTTCAGGTTACGTCCGAGGGCCAATTCTCCACCGACGGTTGCGTATCCTTCAGTCATTACCATTCCTTTGTACACTTTGTCCCCTTTTCTGACTATGGGTCTGAGGTTAACATTGCTGTTCTGGTTGGTTTTCTGGAATTTTGTCAATGCATAAGTAACGGTATTATCTTTAAAAGAGACAAAATTTTCCTCTTCGGTACGCTTGTATTTAACGACAATTTTTTCGGAATCCACATATTCAACAACACCATCACCTTCAGCGATTAACAACAACCTGGAATCTCTGGCCACCCTTCCTTCGATACCTGTACCAACAATTGGTGCTTCATTTTTAATCAGCGGGGTAGCCTGTCGCATCATATTTGATCCCATCAGCGCCCTATTGGCGTCATCATGTTCCAGAAAAGGTATAAGTGACGCAGCAATGGATGCAATCTGGTTAGGCGCCACATCCATAAGCTGAATAACATCGGGTTCAGTAACTGCATATTCCCCATCGTGTCTTACCCTGATTTTATCAGACTGGAAAATGCCTTCATCATCAATGGGTGCATTGGCCTGAGCAATCACATGGTTTTCTTCTTCTTCAGCGCTAAGATAAAGGATATCATCATGAAGTTTTACGCCTCCATTGTCCACATTCCTGTATGGGGTTTCGATGAAACCAAGTTGATTGATTTTAGCATAAACACATAGTGATGAAATAAGTCCAATGTTAGGTCCTTCCGGAGTTTCAATGGGACATAATCTGCCATAGTGGGTATAATGCACATCCCTGACTTCAAAACCGGCACGTTCACGTGACAGGCCACCAGGTCCAAGTGCAGAGAGGCGTCTTTTATGGGTCATCTCAGCAAGCGGATTTGTTTGGTCCATAAACTGAGACAATTGGTTTGTTCCGAAGAAGGAATTTATGACGGATGACAATGTTTTTGCATTGATCAAATCAGTTGGATGAAAAACCTCATTATCCCTGACATTCATTCTTTCTCTGATTGTTCTGGCCATTCTGGCCAGCCCGACACCAAACTGATTACCAAGTTGTTCTCCCACAGTACGAATACGCCTGTTACTGAGATGGTCGATATCATCCACTTCAGCTTTTGAATTGATCAGCTCGATCAGATATTTAATGATGGCAATGATATCTTCTTTTGTGAGGGTTTTTGTATCCTCACTAATATCGATTTTCAGTTTTCTGTTTAACCTGTACCTGCCAACTTCACCGAGGTCATACCGTTTATATGAAAAGAACAAGTTATCAATTACTTCCCGTGCAGTTGCTTCATCAGGGGGTTCAGAACTTCTGAGTTGCCGGTAAATATATACAACGGCTTCTTTTTCAGAATTACATGGGTCTTTATACAGGGTATTATAAATAATGGCATAATCCGAGGTTTTGGATTGTTCTCGGTGTACCAAGATTGTAGAAGACCCCGAATCAATAATGGTTTGAATATGTTCGGGTTTAATCACTGTTTCCCTGTCAAGAATAACTTCATTTCTTTCGATAGACACCACTTCCCCTGTATCTTCATCAACAAAATCTTCGATCCAGGATCTGAGGACCCTTGCAGCCAGTTTGCGTCCAACCACTTTTTTCAGTGCCGTTTTATTGGCTTTGATTTCTTCAGCGAGGTCAAATATTTCAAGGATTTCTTTATCACTTTCGAAGCCAATTGCTCTGAGTAATGTAGTAACCGGCAATTTCTTTTTTCTGTCAATATAAGCATACATGACAGAATTGATATCGGTAGCAAATTCCATCCATGATCCTTTGAAAGGGATAATTCTGGCGGAATACAGTTTGGTACCGTTTGCATGGAAACTTTGCCCAAAGAAAACACCCGGGGATCTGTGCAACTGGGAAACAACGATACGTTCAGCCCCGTTTATCACAAATGATCCTTTTGGGGTCATATAAGGTATTGGCCCGAGCCAGACATCCTGAATTGTTGTTTCAAAATCCTCATGTTCAGGATCGGTACAATACAGTTTAAGTTTGGCTTTAAGCGGGACAGAATATGTAAGCCCCCTTTCAAGGCATTGTTCAATTGTATACCTGGGCATATCAATGGAATAATCCATAAATTCCAGCACAAAATTATTGCGTGTGTCTGAAATGGGGAAGTTTTCATTGAAAACTTTAAAAAGTCCCTCATTTTTTCTTTTTTCCAAAGTTGTATCCAGTTGCAGGAAATCCCTGAAGGATTTTAATTGAACTGCAAGAAAATCCGGATAATCGAGTTGATTCTTGGTTGTTGAGAAAGAATATCTCTGTTGATTTTTTACTGACATTTACATTGGATTAGTTAAGAAAAATACAAAACAACGAAAGGTTTAAAACCAGTTAGCTGGTTTTAAACCTAAAAATCGTAAAAAAAAGTGAAATTATTTAAGCTCCACTTCAGCGCCTTCCTCTTCGAGCTTAGACTTAAGCTGCTCGGCATCTTCTTTGGAGACACCTTCTTTAACCGGAGCGGGAGCGCTGTCAACGAGGGACTTAGCTTCTTTAAGCCCTAATCCCGTTAATTCTTTAACCAATTTAATAATTTTCAGCTTAGTTTGACCAGCTGAGTTCAAAATCACATCGAATTCGGTTTGTTCAGCTTCCGCTTCAGCCTCACCGCCAGCCGGAGCTGCGACAACTGGAGCAGAAGAAGCAGGTTCAATACCGTATTCTTCTTTCATGATGTCAGCCAATTCGTTGACATCTTTTACCGATAAGTTTACTAACTCTTCAGCTAATTTTTTGAGATCTGCCATTTTCCTATACTTTTTAAAATGTTATTCAATTAATAATTTACGCTTCTTTTTCAGCCAGTGCTTTGGTAAGCCCGGCAATTTTTTGACCACCACTCTGGAGTTGAGAAATAACAGTTTTTGCCGGTGATTGCAGCAACATGATAACATCGCCGATGAGTTCCTCTTTGGATTTGAGGCTTGCAAGGGCATCAAGTTGGTTTTCACCGATGTAGAAACTGTTTTCTACGAAAGCACCTTTAAGTTTCGGCTTATCATGGTCTTTGGTAAACGCTTTGATGATTTTACCTGGGACATTGGCTGTATTTGCAAACATTACAGTGGTGTTATCTTTGAGCAGATCATATAGCTCATCAAAATCACCGTCTGCATCGTCCAATGCCCTTTTAAACAAAGTGTTTTTAACCATAGTAAGCTTAACTTCATTTTCGTGGCACTTTTGTCGGAGGTTTGTGGTTTCTTCAGCATCTAAACCCTGCGTATCAGTAAGGTAAAAATGATCAAAACGATTCACCTCTTCGGCCAGAATGTCAATCAGCTTTTTTTTGTCTTCTTTTGTCTTCATAGAAGTAAAGTCTTAAAAAATTTATACCAAAGACTTTGGATCGAGTTGGATACCCGGACTCATAGTGCTTGATAAATGAACGCTTCTCATATAAGTACCTTTAGATGATGCCGGTTTTAATTTGGCAATGGTCTGGGCAATTTCTTTTGCGTTATCGCGAATTTGCTCAGGAGAAAAAGATACTTTCCCTATTCTAGTGTGAATGATGCCGTATTTGTCAACTTTGAAATCGATTTTACCTTTTTTCACTTCTTCAACGGCTTTACCGATATCCATAGTGACAGTTCCGCTTTTGGGGTTAGGCATCAATCCACGCGGGCCGAGAACACGGCCGAGGCGTCCAATTTTAGCCATAACAGAAGGCATGGTAATAATCACATCCATATCCGTCCATCCCTCCTGGATTTTTTCGATATAATCATCGAGGCCAACATAATCGGCGCCGGCATTTTTCGCTTCTTCCTCTTTGTCGGGCGTACACAATACAAGCACTTTCACCTCTTTACCGGTACCATGCGGTAATGTGGTAATACCACGTACCATTTGGTCGGCTTTCCGGGGGTCCACTCCCAATCTGAAATCCATATCCACTGAAGCATCAAAGTTGGTTGTAGAAACATCTTTAACCAATTCTGCAGCTTCATTAATGGGATATTTTTTACCGGCTTCGATCTTTTCGATAGCCTTTTTTCTGTTTTTTGTCTTTTTTGTCATGTCGAGTCATGCTAATTTTTAATTATCAAACGGGGCTTCACCTTTAACGATGATGCCCATACTACGGGCCGTTCCAGCAACCATTTTCATTGCAGATTCAACTGTAAAACAATTGAGGTCAACCATTTTGGCTTCTGCAATTTCTTTAACCTGGTCCCATGTAACCGACCCAACTTTAGTGCGGTTTGACTCAGGAGACCCCTTTTTCAATTTGCTGGCTTCGAGCAACTGTATTGCAGCCGGTGGGGTTTTAACAATAAAATCAAAAGATTTATCACCATACACTGTTATAATAACAGGTAAGATTTTGCCGGCCTGCTCCTGCGTACGTGCATTAAACTGCTTACAAAACTCCATTATATTCACACCTTTGGCGCCCAATGCGGGACCAACGGGAGGAGATGGGTTTGCAGCACCACCACGTATTTGCAATTTGACCAGGGCCTCTACTTTTTTAGCCATAATTTTACTCTTTTTCAACTTGCATGAAACTTAATTCCAATGGTGTTTTTCTACCAAATATTTTCACCATTACTTTCAGTTTTTTCTTGTCTTCGTGCACTTCTTCGATGGTTCCTTTGAAACCATTAAAGGGGCCATCAATTACTTTCACTGACTCGTTAATATAAAACGGGATGTTGATTTCTTCTTCTTGTTCTGCAAGTTCATCGACCTTACCGAGGATACGATTCACTTCAGATTCTCTCAGGGGTACGGGATCGCCGGACTGAGTTCCGAGGAAGCCGATCACGTTTGTAACATTTTTAATGGTATGAATAATTTCACCATCAAGCGCTGCTTCGATAAGGACATATCCGGGAAAATGATTTCTTTCCTTGGATACTTTTTTGCCATTTCTGACCTGATAGTATTTTTCCATCGGGATCAGAATATTAGAAACCTTATCCTGCAGGCCTCTCCGGGCTATTTCGGTTTCGAGATATTCTTTTACTCTTTTCTCTTTACCGCCAATAGCACGAATCACATACCATTTTTTTTCAACATCAGCCATGTTAACACACAAATCAATGAATTAGAAAATACTGTAAATTAGTTCCAGCACGTTTTTAAATGAAACATCCATCAAATAAACAATAAGTGCAATTATTACGGAAGCAACCATTACTACTAATGCGCTATTCTGTAGTTCCGGCCATGACGGCCAGGACACTTTATGTACCAATTCCTGGTAGGTATCTTTTAAATATGTTGTAACAGCCATATTTTTACGTTTATTGCTTGCACGGGTGGAGAGACTCGAACTCCCAGCCTGCGGTTTTGGAGACCGCTGCTCTGCCAATTGAGCTACACCCGTAAAATGATTCGATTAATTCAACTCCGGATTCCGTATGTTTCTGTATTCATTACACTGTCTGTACAGCAACCGGAGTTAAATTAATCATCATTTTACATTATTTTTCGGGTTTACTTGTCACCAACTTCAATTATCTGACCGGCACCCACAGTGCGTCCACCTTCACGGATTGCAAACCGCAAACCAACATTACAAGCTACCGGATAAATCAGTTTCACATCAATGGTGACATTATCACCAGGCATTACCATTTCCACACCGTCGGGTAATGTAATTTCACCTGTGACATCCATTGTACGCAGGTAAAATTGCGGACGGTAATTATTATGGAATGGGGTGTGACGACCGCCTTCATCTTTTTTCAGGACGTACACTTCAGCTTTAAAATTGGTAACCGGTTTAATGGATTTAGGCGCAGCCACAACCATACCACGTTTGATTTCTTTTTTATCAACGCCACGCAGGAGGAGACCAACATTATCACCGGCTTCACCCCTGTCGAGGATTTTACGGAACATTTCGACACCAGTAACTACGGTTTTGCGTCCATCAGCACCAAGGCCAATGAGGTGAACTTCATCACCAGTATTGACAACACCGGATTCAATACGACCGGTAGCAACGGTACCACGGCCTGTAATAGAAAACACATCTTCAACCGGCATCAGGAATGGTTTTTCATTGTCACGTGGTGGTACCGGAATCCATTCATCCACAGCTTTCATCAGTTCACGAACCTGGCTTTCGCCGTCGGCATCACCATTAAGAGCTGCAAGGGCAGACCCCCGAATAACAGGTGCTTCATCACCATCAAATTCATAAAAACTGAGCAACTCTCTTACTTCCATTTCGACGAGTTCGAGGAGTTCTTCATCATCCACGAGGTCACATTTATTCAGGAAAGTAACAATGCTCGGAACATTCACCTGACGTGCAAGCAGAATATGTTCCCTGGTTTGAGGCATAGGGCCATCGGGAGCAGCTACAACAAGGATAGATCCATCCATTTGGGCTGCACCGGTTACCATATTTTTAACATAGTCGGCGTGACCAGGACAATCAACATGTGCATAATGCCGTGATTCTGTTTCGTACTCGACATGTGCTGAATTGATTGTAATTCCTCTCTCCTTTTCTTCGGGAGCGTTGTCAATAGAATCAAAACTGGCTTCAGTGGCATAACCATCTTTGGCCAGAATTTTTGTGATCGCAGAGGTCAATGTGGTTTTACCGTGGTCAACGTGACCAATGGTACCAATATTCACATGCGGCTTGTTTCTTTCAAATTTTTCTTTTGCCATGGTTTTAAAAGTTTATAATATTACTTTACTAAATTACTTGTTGTTATTAACATCTATATCAGAGCCAATGATGGGATTTGAACCCATGACCTCTTCCTTACCAAGGAAACGCTCTACCCCTGAGCTACATCGGCTACAAAAAAGAGCGGGAAACGAGGCTCGAACTCGCGACCCCAACCTTGGAAGGGTTGTGCTCTACCAACTGAGCTATTCCCGCCTCCTGTTCGTTCAGAGCTAACAACGTGGGGAGAGCAGGATTCGAACCTACGAAGGCATTTGCCAGCAGATTTACAGTCTGCCCCAGTTGGCCACTTTGGTATCTCCCCTGTAACAAGAGCCGATGGACGGATTCGAACCCCCGACCTGCTGATTACAAATCAGCTGCTCTGACCAACTGAGCTACATCGGCTAATGTTTTTTACAAAGAACGTTTTGGATATGGAAAATCCATACCGAAAATTGGAGTGCAAATATATACACTTTAATTGTAGTTCCAAAAAATATTTACAATTATTTTTTTCCTGATAATTAATAACATATAAAATACATGCCTTTTATGCTGTATAACAGCATCTTATACTTAAACTCAAAATATAAGATAACTGTCATTTGTATTGAAAAACAGATTTTTTTTTCTTTTTATCTCTAAAAAGAGTCTGTCTATAAAGTACAGCTTATATAAATAGAAGTCGGAAGACGGAAGTCCGAAGACGGAAGATATCACATTAATTAATTTTCACTTTAAAAGTGTTCTTTACTTCGGTCCCTTCGATGCTTCGACGCAGCTTATTTCGACTTCGCTTGTTTCGACAAGCTCAACACGGCGCAACACGGCGCAGGACATTGATCGCTTCGGTCTTCGGTCTGCCATTATTCAATTATAGATAAGTGTTTAACTTTATGGAGGAACACTGACTCTATGGACAGACACTAATTAAATCCTGTCAATAGAATCAGTGTTTAGTTCATAACTTTTGTGCAAACGTGGACAGAGCAAAACTTATGCCATGTTCAATTTCGAGGCTCGAAGATACGATTAACCGCATCCCTGCAGAAATCGGACATTACGGACAAACACTGGTTAAACTTTTTTGAATACCTTATAAATTAATTAAAAGTAAACAGAAGGTGTTATGTTATTTTTTCTGTCTTTGTTTTTCTTTGAATTTTTTCAGTTGACGGCGGAGGGCCTGATAATTCAAGTCAACAGCTTCTTCAAAGCTTTTTGCTTGTTTTTTAGCGAAGATATCATCATTTTTAGGGATCTCGATTTTCACTTCCACAAACTTATTTTCGAGGGATGAGCCATTTTCCACCCTCAGTGTGACATCAGCGGCAATAATGTCGGGGGCTACTTTTGTTAATTTTTCCATTTTCTCATTGATAAACTCAACAAGTTTTTTGTCAGCGTCAAATCGTAAGGAACGCACATTAATATTCATAATTACCTCCTTTGTTAATTAGTTTCCGGCCCTTGGATGAGCCTTGTTATATATTTTGATTAATTGTTCAAAACTGTTATGTGTATAAACCTGGGTTGCAGCCAGACTGGCATGTCCGAGCAATTCTTTTATGGCATTCAGATCAGCGCCGCGGTTTAGCATATGAGTGGCAAAACTGTGCCTGAGAATATGCGGACTTCGCTTTTTCATGCTGCTGACCTGCCCGAGATAGTGGTTCACTTTTTTATAAATGAATGATGGATAAAGCTTGTGACCGGAATCAGATACCAGTACAGGTTCGTGACCCTGGCATGAAAAATTCTGAGCGGCTTTGGCTGTCACATATTCATTCAGGAGTTTAATTAAATTATCGGATAAGGGGATAATTCTTTCCTTATTGCGTTTTCCGAGGACTTTAATCTGCATTTGTTCTGTATCCACATCAGCATGTGTTAAACCGATAAGTTCTGCCTGTCTCATGCCGGTATTGTAAAGTAATTCCATCATAAGAAAATCCCGGATAGCCGAAAAATTATCTTCATGATCATCAAAAAGTTTAACCACATCCTCCAATGGTTTTTCAGGCACAAATTCAGGAAGCCTGTTTTCCATTTTCGGTGCTTGCACTTTATCCATTGGGTTGTTGGTCACCACATTGTTTCTTTTCAGGTACATAAAAAAACCATTTATACTGGCCAGTTTTCTGTTCACAGTCCGTGCTGATACAGATTCCATGAGATGCACCACCCATGTTCTCACATCTTTGGCTTCCAGTTTATTGAGCTGCGGGGTATCGTTTTCCGGCAGAGAAAAGAAAACATAAAATTGTTCAATATCCTTTTTATACGCCCTTACAGTGTGTATAGAACAGCGTTTTTCAAATCTCAAAAAATTCAGGTAAGCCTCCTTTTGCATAGAATTAAATCAACTTCACCATGTACTAATACTTACGTAAAATAAACGTAAATGTTTCAGGAAAAATTGTAAATTAATTTAATTCTGTCAGGATATTTTTGAACGGAAGAAATGACAGGAGGTTTAATTTTCCTTATCTCTAAGTTGCTGTATATATTTGGCTTTAATCAGTTCCTGACGCCTTTGCATGGATGGTTTTGTGTAAGCCTGACGTTCGCGTAGTTCTTTGACCACACCTGTTTTTTCAAATTTGCGTTTGAAACGTTTCAAAGCCCTGTCAATATTTTCACCTTCTTTTACTGGTACAATAATCATAGGTTTATGCTTTAAATATTTGTCATTTTTTAAGGGCTGCAAAGATACATATTTCTTTTTTACATCACAAAATTATTTTGGATTTTGAACTTTGTTCTTTGTTTTTTTGGGTAAATGTATATATGGAATCATTTTTTGGCAGGTAGAGTCCGTAAGGATATTGTTTTTCAGTAATTCGTCAACACCCTCAATCTTGCCTTCAAAATCCCGGTATTTCATGATCTTTTTTACATCAGATTTTGTCATGTATGGATGACGCAACAATTCTTTAAAAGTAACCTCATTGAGATCAATGGTCTGAATGTTATCTTTATCGATAATTACCCGGGTTTTCAGATTATCAAATTCTGTTTGAGACATTCCATATACTTCGCTTAACTGTTGTAAATCATAAAATCCCCCGAGTAAATTTCTGTACGCCATTATCCGTTTTGCCAGTCCTCTGTTCACTGCTTCCCTTTCCACAAGATCATCTGCATCAGCCTTGTTAATATGCACGGGGCTCAACTTTTTAGCCGGCTTTTCATCCTCGTGATCATCAGCAGGGAATTGCATGTGTGGTTCTAATTTTTCCAGCAGGTCTATATTGATGCCATACAATTTTTTTATTCCATCAAGATCATCAAACCCACCTGAAGCTTCGCGATACTTAATCCATCTATCAGAAACATCATCGTCAAAACCAAGTAACCTCAAGCTATCTAAACTTATTGAATTGGGATTAAAATCAAAGACTTCATTTTTACCTTTACTTGTATCTTTTTTTATCACGATATAAGGTTCAACATGCGCATAAAATTTTTCAGTCATCCCATATATCTTTTTCAAGTCCTCAGTTTCATAAAACCCTCCTCCTGCATTACGGTAATTGATTATATTCTTTGCCAGCTTATCATTAAACCCAAGCTCCAGCAATTGATCTTTGCTTACCGTGTTAGGATTAAAACTGAACATTTTTTTATTGAAATCGGGAGATTGTTTTTCATAAGATGCGTTGAAGTCAGATGTATTCATTTTGTTATCGTCACCCTCCTGCAGGTTCACTTCAAACCGGTCTATTTCAGCTTCATACTCAGAGAAGTCGTAAACGTCCCGTTTTTTATTGTTCCAGGGTTCCCAAACACGCAGGGTAATTAACATTAAAACAATAATAACAAGCACACTGATGCCACGTTTTTCACGTGCCGAAAAAGCCATCAGGTCTTTCCATTTTTGACTTTTCATAGTTTAATAGGGGGTATTAGACTCTTTCATGTAAGCAAAATATTTATCAATTTCTTTTTTAACAACAGGAGCCAGCAACACAATGGCAATGAGATTTGGGATGGTCATAAAAGTGATAACCATATCCACAAAATCCCAAACCAGTTCAAGGCCCCAAATACCGCCAAGAAACACAAATAATCCGTAAAAGTAATAATAAGGTTTAATCATTTTTTCGCCAAACAGGTACTGCACCGCTCTGGTACCATAATAAGACCATGAAATGATGGTAGAAAAAGCAAATAATAACAATCCGATTGTGATTAAATGTTGGGCTACTCCCCCGATATCAATTGCATCCAGTCCTAACTGAAAACCTTTAATGGTCATTCCGACACCTTCGATACCAGAAGTCCATGCCCCGGTTGAAATAATTACCAAAGCCGTAAGCGTACAAATGATTAACGTATCCACCAATGGTTCTAAAGATGCGACCAATCCTTCTCTGACAGGATATTCTGTTCTGGCTGCGGCATGAGCCATTGGTGATGATCCTTGTCCTGCTTCATTTGAAAAGAGTCCCCTTCTTATTCCCCAAACCAGGGTCATTATAAATGTTGATCCGACGAATCCCCCGGTTGCACCGGTTTTTGTAAATGCCCCTTTAAAGATCAGGCCAAAAGCGTGAGGAATTTTATCGTAAAAAAGGACAAGAATTAAAACGGCAGCAATAAAATAGAAGACTGCCATAACAGGCACAAGTTTGGATGTAACCTCAGCAATTCGTTTCAGACCTCCCACAATTATTAATAAAACCAAAGCTGTAAAACCAAGGGCAGAATAGAGGGTAGGAATTCCATAAGTTGCATTAAGGGCATCAGCCATGGAATTTGACTGCGCCATATTACCGGTTCCCAGTGAACATAATACTGCTGCTACAGCAAAAATCACAGCCAGTATCTTGGCAAAACGCCCGATTTTACTTTTTAATGATTCGATGTAATACATAGGCCCACCGGAAACACTTCCATCAGAATTGGTTACACGATATTTCAGTGAAAGTGTGTTTTCCACCAGTTTCAGCATCATACCAAAAAAAGCGGTTACCCACATCCAAAAAACAGCCCCCGGCCCACCCCAATGTATAGCCAGGGCAACACCCACTATATTGCCTGTTCCGACAGTTGCAGAGAGCGCTGTGGTCAATGCCCGGAAATGATTGATGTCCCCAAGGTCTTTGGCCTTATCATACCTCCCGGTGATTACACGTATAACATGTCCAAGCCTTCTGATATGCAGAAACTTAAATTTAAAAGCAAAAAATATCCCTGTTGGCACAAGCAGGGCAACGATCAGGTATCCCCCGACAAATTCATTGTACCAACTGATACCTGCATGAATAAATTCTGTGATGCTGTCAAAAAATTCCATAAACCAATTCCCTATATTTCTATCTTACCCAAGCACGCCAATGGCATTCAGGAATACCAGAATAATGGCAACAGGGGCGATATATTTTAGTATAAAAATAAAAACTTGCAGAAAACGCATTCGTATGCTCCCCTGGTTGGTAACTTCATCAGCAATGACTTTTTTACCCAACACCCAACCAAGAAAGATGACAATAAAAACACCACCCAACGGCAGCAATAAGTTTGCGGACAACCAGTCGAGGCTGTCAAAAATGGTATGTCCGAATATTTTAAATTCTGAAAATTCAGAAAAAGAAAGGGTAGCAAACACACCAAGCACAGCAATGGCAGATGCAAAAATCAATGTTGCTTTTTTTCGGGATAAATTCAATTCTTCAATGCCATAAGCTACCACCACTTCGAGTACAGAAATGGTTGATGTAAGTGCTGCTACAGAAAGCAACAGGAAAAATACCACTGCAAAAATATAGCCACCGGGCATTTCAATAAAAATATTGGGGAGAACCTTAAAAACCAGGCCCGCCCCATCACTTGGTTCCAGACCAAAAGCAAAAACAGCCGGAAAGATCATGACACCCGCCAGGATAGCAATGGCCGTATCCGCTATGGCTACCTGAAATGTGGTTTTTGGCAGGTTATTATTTTTCTGGATGTAAGATCCGTAGGTGATTAATGCCCCCATTCCAATGCTCATAGAGAAAAATGATTGACCAAGGGCTTCGAGGATTACTTTACCTGAAATTTTTGAAAAATCGGGTTTAAAAAGAAAATTCACGCCTTCGGAAGCACCCGTAAGTGTAAGCGAACGGATACACATTATAATAATAAGTAAAACCAGGAGGGGCATTAACATTTTTGTGTATTTTTCAATGCCTTTTTGAACCCCGCAAACAATAATGCCCCCTGTCAATACCATAAAAAGTAACTGCCAGAGCAAAGGCCTTGTTGTGCTGGTCTGAAAATCAGTAAACATAGTTTTAATGGCATCAGCGTTTTTACCTGCAAATCCATTACCGATAGCCTGAATCAGGTATTCAAATGTCCAGCCGGCGATGGTAGAATAAAATGCCAGAATAACAAAAGCAGCTACAATTCCCATCAAGCCAACAATCCACCAGGGTTTACCAGGCGCAAGTTTTTTGAATGACCCCAATGCATTTTTCTGTGCCCGCCGCCCAATGATAAATTCGGCCAGCATCACAGAAATGCCAATGGTTAAAATAAATGCAAGGTAAATTAACAAAAATGCACCGCCACCATTTTCTCCTGCCACATAAGGGAAACGCCAAATATTCCCGAGTCCGACAGCCGAACCTGCTGCGGCTGCAATGATACCAAATTTTGAGGTAAATGCCCCTCTGGGGGCTATATTGCCTGACATAATGGTAATTTTTTGGCATCAAAGATAAATATTTATTCAGAAATTGAAAATCATGTTAAACAATAAGCCTGTTTGAGATTTTTTATTAATGATTTGGACAAAATGCAAAAATTACGTAAATTTGCGAAAAGAAGATATATAAGATATGCATACCATTAAATTGAAAATAAGTGAAAAAGTTTATGATAAGCTTTTGTGGCTTTTAAGCAAATTCAGCAAGGATGAAATTGAAATCTTATCAAATGAAAACAGTTTTGCTGAAACCAAAAATTATCTTGAAAAAGAATTAGATGATATTTATGCTGGGCAAGCTACCTTCCATACCTTAGAAGAAGTTGATAATAAAATTGAAAGCTCTATTCGTGCAAATGAAAATAAAATTTAAATCTACTTTTACTAACAGGTTAGAAAGACAAGTAAGCTATATTGTATATGATTCTCCATCAAGAGCGAGAAGATTCAAAAACGATTTGTTAGAGCAAATTAAGAAAATCCCCAATCATCCTTATTCTTTCAGAAAATCAATTTACTTCAATGACAATTCTATTAGAGATTTAATTTTTAAAGGATACTGTATTGTTTTTAGAGTAAACGAATCTGAAAACTCAATTGAAATTTTTGGTTTCACAAAGTATCAAGAAAATTCTACTGATTGATAGGAACAAGGTTGTAAATACCGGCCAATTTTTATTTGCATTCATGAATTCAGTCTAAAAAGTCATTGCCTTGTCACTAAGACACGAAGACTCAAAGTATCAAAAAGTTTAAAACATTACTATTCAGTCCTTTGTGGCCTTCCGGGCTTCGTGGGATTTTTCATTTTTTTGACTTTTTAGATTGGACTCATTCAAGAATAAACCTTTAAAAAGGCAGATTTATTTTTTATTAGGCTGTTTAAAAAGCTTAAGATATACAGGCAGGTGATCGGAATAACCTCCGTGGTATTTATATCCAATATAAGTGCGGTAAGGTTT
>JBNJGX010000002.1:8759-35720 GCA_051748025.1 Bacteroidota bacterium | reverse complement strand
ACAATTCTCTGATTATTGCTTTCAACAACAACAACGTCGGGCTGTCCTAAATTCGGTGTGATGGTGTAAAAAGAAGTGTTCAAAAGTGTGGTTGTATCGCATTTTTCTGAAAACTCCAGGACGATTTCTTTAGGGGATATCAGTGAAGATGATATGATTTCAGGAGGAATGGTATCCTGGTTTTCCCCAAAAATACTGTTGGTTGATCCCGGTGTACCACCATCAGGGTTTATGCTGGCCGCCCAGTTATACATGCCGCTGCATGTGTTCCACGGGTCTATACGTTCAATTGACCAGCCACCATCGTCTTTGTCGGGGTCCTGGTACCATTCATCGGTATAATGTATCTCATCAACAACATTGGAGCTGTCATCAAGTATTTTCACCGTTGCTCCGGAATTGGGCAGGATATATCCACTCAAAGATTCGGGGGCGGTTACCAATCCGAAAGGAGCGAGAAGCGTTGAATCCGAACTTTTGCAAACAATCATTTCCTCATCAGCGGGCAGATTTACAGCCGGGAAATTATATGTGCTGCTACCGATCATGAGCTGAAAACCACTGAGATTCACAGCCACATCAAGCGTGTTGTATATTTCCAGGAATTCCGCTTCCGGAAGTCCAACAACCGGTGACGGGTCAGCCATGATTTCATTGATGACAATATCATACTGCTGAATCACAACATAACTGAATTCCATGCTTCCGGCTTCAATGACATTTCCAAAAAGGTCTTCACAGTTTTGATACGATAAATTGTATGAAGTGTAATTGTCAAAAGCCGTAGCAAACTCCAACAATATTTTTGTAGCATCGCCGCCATCAAAAGACGCATTCGAAGGATTTCCAATGCCATTATCCACCGTATAATTGGCAGTATTCAAGGTGCTTGCTGCATCCATGGGTTCGGAAAATATTATCAGGAGGTGTGTGTTATCAATAAGCTGGACACTATCAACTTCAGGAGGGGAATTTTCCTGTAAGGTAATTATCGTGTCATTCATCAAATTACCAACATAGTCGGTAACACTATCAATTTCCAGGTTATAAACTATGTTTGAGAAAGAAGTTGAGGGATAATTCAGAACAACTCTCGTGTGATCTTGATTATCGGGTAATACTTCCTCAGGGTTTCCAATTGAATTTAAATTGTAGTTATTGCTATCCACCATTGTTGATGGACTGCACACTTCTGAGAAGAATACTTCAATTTGATGGTTGTTTATGATATCTGCCGAAATTATTTCTGGTGCAATTGTATCTTCTTGCACAACAAAATCATCAAAAAAGATTTTATCCCAGCGGGACGCAATGTATATACAGTGTACACCATTATAGTTGCTCATAATATGTGTATCATCAAACACACTACCTTCAGTAAAATAGTCGGTTCCACCCAGGCTGTCGGATTGCAGTGTCCAGTTTCCGGAATCGTCTCTGGTAACTTTTACACGCACATTGACACTAGTCATGTCAATACGGTCATCTACTCCATCAATAATCTTTGTTGAATTATTCCCGTCTTGACGGTATAAGCTGATTTCGTCTTCGGTGTCACCAACTCTCACAAAATAGCCATTAAGAGTGTTGTTCAGCACATTTTGATCAGAAACCAGATAAACGTTGGCATAGCTGGTGGATGAAGGATTAAATTCAAACCTCACGAGGAATTCCCAGCTCACATTGTTAATTGCCTGTGATTGTGTTACCAGGTATGCTGAACCGCTTTCTGCGGTATCATACAATTGAAGTTCATTGGCTGCATTGACCTGAAATTTTGCTGTATCACCGGTCCATTCCGGATTGCTGGTAAAATCACCATCTGAAAAGTCATCAGTAAATTGGGCTGATGCTAAACATACAAAGAAAATAGCAATTATAAATAAGATTGTTCTTTTCATAAGTCTGATATTTTGGCGAAATTTACAAAAATCCTGTAAATAATTGGTCGCTGTTAAATAAACTTTTGGGTGTTCAATTTGAGTGAAAAGTAAAAAAGGGGATATCCCGCAGGATTCCCCTGAAAATTAATTTGTCATAACTTCGCCAAAAAATCTGCATTGAACATCCAAAACAAATCTGATGCCAAAATCCATCAGAATGGGTATCCGATCCCGAAATTGAGTGTCAGGTCATTGATCCGAAATTCCTGAAAAGTTCCAAGCCATCTGTCTTCGAGGGGGAATGCAGGGTCGTAAAGCGGGACGCCGAAATCAAAACGGAGAATAAAAAATGAGAAATCAAAGCGTAACCCCAGGCCTGTTCCAAGTGCGATCTCTTTATAAAACAATCCGGGGTCAAAAAGGGCACCTTCTCTGTCGTCGGAGGCATCCAGTGCCCAGATATTTCCTGCATCAAGGAATAATGCACCTTCAATGAATGCGATGAGGTCAAACCTGTATTCAAAATTCAGGAGTAGTTTCATGTCAGCGATTTGGTTATACATGGTGCCGCCGCTATAAGAACCGGGACCAAGTGTCCGCACCTGCCAGGCACGGATGTCATTTGCACCTCCGATGTAATATTTTTTTACAAAAGGCAGGCCTTGTTTAGAGTTGCCGTAAGGGATGCCTGCACCGAGGTATGTACGATATACCAGGTTATTGGATCTGTCAATTTCCTGATAGAACCTGGCATCAATATCTGCCTTAATGTATTGTGAAAAGGTAAGGTCAAAAATGCTGTATGCATTTCTTTCATTTTGAGGTAATTCAAGACTGGGGGCCAGGGTGCGGAAAAGGTTCCCTGATGTTTCCAGGTTTGTCCAGATTAACCAGTGATTTCTTGTTTTTTTTATATCCTGGTTATTAAAGCGAAGGTTATAGCTTACAGCGGTTATCAGTTGGTTCTGGAAACTGTATCTGATATACAGCGAATCAATTTGTTGTTTGAATCGATCATCAAAATCAAAGATTTTCACGGTATAATATTCAATGGGATTAAAGCTATGGGTGAAAAAGCCGTTTTTACTTTTCCATGAGTATCCAAAGCTGGCATTTCCTAGTGTTCTTGTATAATCAGGTCTGTTTTGGTGGTTAAATGATAAAGAAAAGTTGGTGTTTGGGTTATGTTCTTTCACAAACCGTTCGGACTGCCATGGGATCATAAATTTCGGGACATCCAGTTTTACTTCGGCGCCATATTCAAACGTATTAAGAAAACGTTCCTCCTGTTCTGCCACAATAAGAGATTGCATTGAGCCTGTAAGTTTGGTTCTAAAAATTTCCGCTCCGTGCAGCAGATTCCGGTTGTTATAAGAAATGACCCCGGCCAGGCCGTAGTTTCCACTGGAGTTAGTGCCTTCTGCTTCGGCAGAGTAGGATTGCTTCAGCGAAGGTGAAAGGTAAATATGTGCATCAAGCCAGGGATTTTCTGCGTTCCAAACTTCTTTTTCCTGCTCCTTGTTTTCTTTCATTACAATGTTAATAAGTTTGAATTGTTTAAGAGCAGAGAGGTTTTTTTGCGTTAACGTTACATTTTTTTGCCTGTACAGGCTGTCAGGTTTTATATAATTTGCGTTGAGTATAACTTCAGGTTTTATTTTCATCTCCCCGTCAACGAGGAAATAAAACTCATCCACTTTTAAAGTATCAAGTTGTTCAAGGTACTTTTCTTTATCAACAGCATAAGCTCCCCTGTCAAAATTGAAGTAAAAATATACGTTTTTGATTTTTTGAGGTGTGAATATGTCTTCAAGAAAGTACCGATCGGCCTCAAAAGATTTTTTTATGGTAAGTTTCAGATTAACAAGATACGGGTTTTCCGTTGTGTCGGCATAATAGTGAATGTTATCTTCTGAAAAATAATAATAACCTTTGTTTTTCAACAGGTTTGTGAGGCGTTGTCTTTCTTTGAGCAATTTATCTGAATCGAAAACCATGCCTTCTTTAATGAGTGAATTAGCTGTATCTGCCAATATAAGATCTTTGATAAACGGGTCAGCAATATCATAGCTTATTTTATTGACATGATATGGTTTCCCTGTTATGACATCAAAAAGTAATTTGGCTTTTTTTGGTTTTTTTTCATCAGTGATAAGGGTATCTTCAACCTCAGCATCATAATATCCCCGGTTTTCAAGGAAATTCAGGATGTTTTTTTTGCTTTTATGCCGTAATGTGGGTTGATATATTTCAGGTGGTTCTCCAACGGTTTTACCTATTTTTGCTATCCAGTTGGAATCTGATTTGGTGCTGTCTTTTGAATGTGTCAGGTTGTACATGCCAAGATGAAAACGGAAGAGACCAAGTGTTTTGCGGTTTGGTTTTTGTTTGATCGATGGCATTAATTCTTTTTCATCTATTTTTGGATCATCGGTTTTGATTTCCAACTTATCAAGCAGGTATTTGTCTTCAGGGACAAGTTTTGTGGACCGGCATGAAGCCATCAATATAATTATGGTTATTGCCATAAGGATATTGAGTTTTTTACCTGTATGCTTGATGTTGCTTTTCACAAATGATGTTATAATTTTATCTGTCAAAAATAAAGATTAAGTTTGAATAATGGATAAATATACCTTTGTATCATGTTAACACATGCAAAAATCAAGCAATTTCATCTGCTACAGCAGAAAAAATACAGAATGTTGCATAAACAGTATCTCATTCAAGGTGAAAAAATAGTTTGTGAAGCATTAAAAGCAGGATGTAAGCCTGATTATATACTGGCCGGTAAAAGTGATGTGGATAGACACCCTGAATGGGCAACCTTCGAAGGATTTTATTATGCCGATGAAAAACAGTTGTCAAAAATAAGCAGCCTGAAAAATTCCCCGGGGGTTATTGCTGTGATGCCATATGATGAACCGGAATTGGATATTCAGATATTGAAGAATACATTATCTGTTGGGCTGGAATGTATTCAGGACCCTGGTAACCTTGGCACCATTATTCGAATTGCAGATTGGTTTGGTATATCTGATTTGTTGTGTTCTGAAAATACCGTAGATGTAACCAATCCAAAAGTGGTGCAGGGCAGCATGGGGTCATTATTCCGTGTCCGGGTACATTATGTTGATCTGGCATTACAGGTGCAAAGGATTCGTGCATTGGCTGACAATTACACTGTATATGGTACATTTATGGATGGAGATTCGGTTTATGACAAAAACCTTGAGCATAAAGGCTTATTGTTGATGGGCAATGAAGGACAGGGTATTTCGCAAGCATTGGAATCTTTATGTGATGAAAAAATTGGTATTCCCGGCTATCCGCGAGAAGGTACAGCCCCGGATTCCTTAAATATTTCAGTGGCTGCGGGTATTTTTTGCTCGGAATTTTTCAGGAGTATTGTATAGTGTCAAGTCAGATCAATGTAAGTACTCATATTTCTGGTTACGCCTGACCGGTTCGAAACCGGATTTCCGGATGATATCCTGTATTTCTTGCGGATTGAGCTTATACCTGGCACCGGCAGCAGAAACCACATGTTCTTCGAGCATTACAGACCCAAGGTCATTAGCACCTGCATGCAGTGCCACAGAACCAACATCTTTTCCTACAGTCAGCCAGCTTGCCTGAATGTTTGGAATATTGTTCAGAATGATACGGCTGAATGCTATTATCTTAAGGTACTCTGCACCGTATATATCCGGCATATCGGGATATTTTTTTAGCAGACGTGTGTTAACACGTTGATATGGCCAGGGGATAAAAGCGAGAAACCCTGGTTTGTCTTTGGGTTTTTCATCCTGCAGGTCCCGGATAAAAATAAGGTGCTTGATGCGTTCCTGCACACTTTCGATAAACCCGAACATCATGGTGGCAGAAGTGATTAGGCCTTGTATGTGTGCCACCCGCATAACATCCAGCCATTGATCTGTGGTGGCTTTCCCGGGAGAGACAATTTTTCGTACACGGTCGCTGAGGATTTCAGCACCGGCACCTGGCAGACTGTCTAATCCGGCATTTTGTAAAATTTGCAGAACTTCCCCATAAGTTTTCCCTGATTGATTTGATAACCAAACAATTTCGGGTGGCCCTAACGCATGTAATTTTAATTTTGGATATTCCGATTTTAGTTGGGAAAACAAATTTACATAATACTCAAGGTCAAGTTCAGGATGAAGGCCCCCTTGTAATAAAAGCTGGTCTCCGCCCATTTTAAAAAGTTCGTCAATTTTTTTTCTGTACACATCCATGTCAAGCACATAAGCACCGGCATCTTGTTTACTTACACAGAAATTGCAAAACAAACACCGGGAAAAACATACATTGGTGATATTAATATTTCTGTCAATTATCCAGCTTACGCGGTTGTCAGGATGTTTTTTTCTCCTGATTTCATCAGCCAGGCACATCAGTTCTGATAGAGATGCAGATACCCAAAGCTGCATGGCTTCGGAAAGGGAAAGGTTAACATTGTTTATGATTTTATCGCTTATGCTGTTGTCGATCATTTATAACATATTTGCTATGCGATTAAGACGTGCTTCGTCAACAATAATAATTTTGCGGCCGTGTAAGGCGATCAGGTTGTCCTGCTTAAATTCTGAGAGAAGCCGGATGACAGATTCTGTAGCTGTTCCTATCAAATTTGCCAGTTCTTCGCGTGTGAGGTATATCTGAAGGATGCCGTCTTCATCCAGTCCGAATTGTTCTTTAAGGTTTATCAGTACTTCAGCCAACCTTTCTCTCACAGATTTTTGTGCAATATCAGTAATATAATTATTGGCTTCGCCTAATTCTGTACAAGCCAGTTGTAGCATTTCAATGCCGAATTCTGCATTTTTCTGCAGCAGGTGATACAGATCCCTTGTGTAGATGAAACAGATTACTGCATCTTTAAGCACTTTGGCTGAGGTGCAGGCAGCTTCCCCGCTTATTACCGACCTGTATCCTATGATATCGCCTGGTTTAGCAAAGCGGATAATCTGTTCTTTTCCTTCTATGCCGGTTTTAAAAACCTTTATTATTCCCTGGCAAATACAATAAAAACCATTTATCCGGCTCCCTTCTTCATATAACACCATGCCTTTTTCATATTTTTGACAGGTCTTGTTTTGATTGATATAATCAAGCTCTTCAGGGGCTAATTTGGTAAAAACGGTTTTTATTACATTGTTGCATTCATTGCAATAAGGTTCTTCCTGAGCTTTTCTCATAATGTTTTATTTAAGCTGTTTCATTAAACCATAACAAAGATAAGCTTTTTATGTTATGTGATATTGCATGTTGCAGGATTTTTTTTCAATGATTTGTTTTTGTTGTGTTTCTGATTTAAAAAATAATTTTATCTTTGCCACACAAGTAACATTTTGAACGAATTCCATGAAGAAGGAAAATAACACGTATTCATCACAGTTTGAAGCCAACAACCTTCTGGATTTGATAATAAAATACTATAAACCACTGGCCATAGTATGTGTGGTTGCTGTAGTGGTTTCAGCCATTGTTAGCCTGGCATTGGAGGAAAAGTATAAATCATCTGTAATACTGTATCCCACCAGTTCCGCCAGTGTATCAAAATCATTATTGTCAAATGCCCCGACAGAAAATGATCTACTCAAATTTGGAGAAGAAGAAGAGGTTGAACAAATGATACAGGTACTGAAATCAAGTACCATCAGAGACAGGATCATTGAAAAATTTAACCTGCGTACCCATTATGAAATTGATACAACCGCCCGGTATCCAATCACCAATTTACACCGTAAATACGATAATAATATAACCATTAGCCGTACAGAATACCAGTCAGTTGATATTGAGGTACTTGACAGGAATCCCGATACTGCTGCCCTCATAGCCAATGCGATTGCTGCACAATTGGATTCGGTAATGAATGCCATGAAACAGGAACGGGCTGCCAAAGCATTGAAACTTGTTGAAGGGGAATATCTTGCCCAGAAAGAAAAGCTCAGAAGCATGAAAAACAAACTGCATGAGCTGCATGAACATGGGGTTTTTGAGTTTGCATCCCAAAGCGAAGTGTTTAATGATCAATATGCCACGGCGCTGGCTGAAGGAAATTATAAGGGAGCTGAAATATTAAAAGAAAAACTGGACACAATAGCTAAATACGGGGCTACCTATACCGATATTTATACGGCCCTTGAATTTGAGCAAAAGAAATTGACAGAAGTAGAATCAAAGTATAATCAAGCCAAAATTGATGCAGAACAAGATTTGCCACATAAATATGTGGTAAATAAAGCGGTGAAAGCAGAGAAGAAAAGTTACCCCGTCCGGTGGCTGATTGTTTTATTGTCAACGGTTTCTGCTTTGCTTTTGGCTGTCATTGTTCTGATATTTTTTGAAAACGTAAAAAAAAAATAAAATTTAAACTTAATTCCCGAAAAGTCAAATCATTGACATTTCGTTTGCCAAATTATACTGTTATGGAAAATTATTTTAAAAACAAAAACATGTTTGACCTTATCAACCGGTGGAAATATCATTTGATAATCATTATGGTGGTGGCCGGTGCATTGGGCATTTTATTTTCTTCAAGTATATTTATCCAACCCAAATTTGAATCAAAAGCCATTTTGTACCCATTTAATGTTATCACACTCTCAGAAGAATCTGAAACAGAGCAAATGCTTGAAGTTATTAAATCCAGCGATATTCAATTCAAAATATATGACGCTTTTGATCTGGGAAAACATTATGGGATAGACCCGGATGATCCGAAATATCAGACCAATCTGAAGAACCAATTTGATAACAACATCACATTTAACAAAACATCAAACGAAGCCATTGAAATAACTGTAATGGATACCGATCCACAAATAGCTTCAGACATTGTTGATTCTATTATTGCTTTTTATAATCAAAAACAATTGCAATTGAATAAATTGAAATCAAAAGAACAAGTGCATATTTACAGGAATGAGGTTAATAAAAAAATGGCTGAAGTAGATTCCCTTACTGACAGGCTTCAATCTTTCCGGGAAGAAAAAGAAATGTTGCATTATGACCTGGAGGTTGAATATTATACTGAAGCACTGGCACATGGACGCAGCTTAAATCAAGCCAGAGAGGAACTTGGTAAATGGCAGGAATTTGGTGGGGAATACCTTAAAACTGATTCATTGTTATGGAATGCCATGAAAGATCACCATGAACTGAAAAAAGAGCTTGAAGCCTATATCATGGATACCAGCAAACAAATCACATATGCCCATGTCGTTGCTGAGCCTTTTCCTGCTGACAAAAAATCATATCCCATAAGGTGGGCGATTGTGTTGTTATCAATCCTGGGTGCTTTTGTTGCAGGCCTTTTTATATTAATCCTGATTGATAAAGCCATAATTTCCCGGACATCTTAAGCCTAACCCCCCTATGCTGAAAAGCCGGATAAATAAGACGATGGTTATAAAACGGCAGGGTGGTTTCATTACGGGCAGGTATCTATACAGGTGGTATGCAGGTAATAACAAATGAAGAACAAATGAAACTTGATAAAAAAAAAATATGGCTTTTTTATGTGTTGAGCTTCTTGTTCATCGCTTTAAATGGCTTTGCATTGCTTACAAAAGAAACTTATCTTGTTAGCATTATCCCATTTGTTTTAATTATTGTGTTGTTTGGATTTTTTGCAATGGATAAATTGTTATGGGTCTGCATATTTTTTGTTCCCTTATCTATTCCGCTTGACTTATTTTATCCAAACCTTGATTTTAATATGGCCATGCCAACTGAGCCCTTATTGTTTGGGTTGATGCTGATTTTTCTCCTGAAACAGGCACTGGAAAGCACTTATGACAGAAAAGTGTTGAATCACCCGGTAACATGGACCATTTATTTTATGTTGTTTTGGATGTTGATAACCAGCATTACAAGTACAATGCCGTGGATTTCCATCAAGTATTTCTTTTCACGCTTGTGGTTTGTTGTGGGGTTTTATTTCCTTTTGATTCTGGTTTTGAAGAAAAAGCAAAATATCCCAAGGTTTTTCTGGGTATCTGTTATTCCGTTTTTGATTGTTATTGCCATTACCCTGATAAAACATGCAGGATTGGGATTTACCCAAAAATCTGCCCATTTTGTCATGAAACCATTTTATAATGATCATACTTCTTATGGTGCTGTTTTAGCTATGTTTCTGCCTGCACTTACCGGCTTCCTGTTTATGAAAAGGTACAAAGGATTCATTAAATATGTCATAGCTTTAGTTTTAGGCCTTTTTTTAATTTCAATTGTCTTGTCTTACACAAGGGCTGCCTGGGTCAGTATTGCCGGCGCAATTGGGGTTTATCTAATTATTCGCCTGAAAATTAATTACCGGTGGGTGTTAACCGGTATCGTTGCATTGGTGGCAGTATTTTTTATCTATAAAACCGATATCATGCTTATCCTGGAACAAAATAAGCAGGATAGTTCGACTGACTTTAAAGAGCATGTGCAAAGTATCAGCAATGTTGCAACAGATGCATCCAATAAAGAGCGAATTAACAGGTGGAATTGTGCCATACGCATGGCCAAAGAAAAACCTTTTATTGGATGGGGGCCTGGTACATACCAGTTTCAATATGCACCGTTTCAGCTTTCTTATGAAAAAACAATAATCAGCACAAGTGCCGGTGACATGGGAAATGCGCATTCTGAATATCTGGGACCGCTTTCTGAACAAGGAATACTGGGGATGCTTAGTTTTATTGCCATTATTGTGGCTGTAATAGCAACAGCATTGAAGCGGTATAAAAAATGCCAGAGCAAAGAAACACGGACACTGATTCTTATGGCACTGATAGGCTTAATGACATATTTTATCCATGGCTTTTTGAACAACTTCCTTGATACGGATAAAGCTTCAGCTCCCTTCTGGGGTTTTATAGCGATTATTGTCGCCATTGATATTTATCACAGTAGTGAAGAAGATAAACAGAAACTGCCGGATAAAGATAAAGCCGTGAAATAAACATTACAATTATTATTACCTCTACATTACATTTGGAAACTCATTTCACACAAAGTATATTTGCAGCTTGTTAAAATTCAGAACATAAATAATCATATAATGAAGTCAAAGTTTCCTGAGTATAAAAAACTTGATTTACCGGGCGTAAATCGTGAAGTACAAGAAAAATGGCGTACTGAAAACAGTTTTGAAAACTCCGTAAAAAAACGGGAAGGTGCCGGACAATTCATCTTTCATGAAGGACCACCTTCGGCCAATGGAAAGCCAGGCATACATCATGTGATGTCACGGACAATCAAAGATATCATTTGTCGCTATAAAACCATGCAGGGTTATCAGGTGAAACGTAAAGCCGGATGGGATACACACGGCCTGCCTGTAGAACTGTCTGTAGAAAACAGCCTGGGTATTACAAAAGAAGATATCGGGAAAACAATCAGTGTCGAGAAATTCAATGATACCTGCCGGGAAGAAGTGATGAAATATACCGGGATGTGGGAACGGCTTACACGTCAGATGGGATACTGGATTAACATGGATGATCCCTATGTAACCTATGATAACCGCTATGTTGAAACCCTCTGGAACTTACTTAACACTTTATTTGACAAAGGCTTACTTTATAAAGGATATACAATACAACCATATTCTCCTGCCGCAGGGACCGGCCTTAGTACACACGAACTGAATCAGCCAGGATGTTACCGTGATGTCAAAGATACAACGGTTACAGGAATGTTCCGCATTCCGGATAAAAAAGAAAACAAACTGGTTATTGATAAATGTGATACCGATGCATTTTTCCTGGCATGGACAACCACACCATGGACATTGCCTTCCAATACAGCTCTGGCAGTAGGGCCGCAGCTTGAATATGCACTTGTAAAAACAGTAAATCCTTATCTTGGTGACCCAGTGCATGTAATGCTTGCCAAAGACCTTATCCCTGCCTATTTCTCCGAAAAAATGCAAGATGCGGCTTTTGATGATTTTAAACCGGGAAGTAAAAAAATCCCGTGGAAGCTGGTTGATGTAATAAAAGGCAAAGATCTGGCCGGAATGAGTTATGAACAACTTATCCCCTGGGTAAAACCGGTGAAAGAAGCATTCCGGGTTATTGAAGGCGACTATGTTACCACTGATGAAGGAACAGGTTTGGTTCATATTGCTCCCACTTTTGGTGCAGATGATGATCGTGTGGCAAAAGCCAACGGGCTGCCTCCGCTTATCCTTATTGACAAACATGAACAAAAAGTACCGATGGTCGATAAAAAAGGCCGAATGATGCCGCTTGATGATATCGATGAAGATTTCCACAATCAGTTTGTCAGTGATGCATATTCAGAATTTGCCGGCCGTTATGTAAAGAATGAATACAATGAAAATCTGAGTAAAGATGATACACCGCTGGATGTAGATATTGCCGTGATGCTTAAAAAACAGGGCAAAGCATTTCAGGTGGAAAAATATGTGCACAATTATCCGCATTGCTGGCGGACAGATAAACCGATCTTATATTACCCGCTTGATTCATGGTTTATTAAAACAACAGAAGTGAAAGAGCGGATGATTGAACTGAACAAAACCATCAACTGGAAACCGAAAAGTACTGGTGAAGGCAGGTTTGGAAAATGGCTGGAAAACCTTGTTGACTGGAACCTGAGCCGTTCACGCTATTGGGGAACACCATTGCCCATCTGGAGTACAGAAGACGGCAGCGAACGTAAATGTTTCGGTTCAGTGGAATCATTGATCGGGGAAATCGAAAAATCCATGGATGCAGGGTTTATGGAGAACAATCCATTTGAAGGCTTTAATCCCGGAGATTTTAGTTCTGAAAATTATGAAAAAATTGACCTGCACAGGCCGCATGTCGATAATATTGTGCTTGTTAGTGATACGGGCAAGCCAATGAAACGCGAACCCGACCTCATTGATGTGTGGTTCGATTCCGGTGCTATGCCCTACGCTCAATGGCATTATCCGTTTGAAAATGCTGAAAATATATCAAAGCTTATCCCCGCTGATTTTATTGCCGAAGGCGTGGATCAGACACGCGGATGGTTTTTTACCCTGCATGCTGTGGCTACCATGATCAGTGATGATGTGGCTTTCAAAAATATCATTTCAAACGGCCTGGTGCTGGATAAATTTGGCAATAAAATGTCAAAACGTCTGGGTAACGCGGTTGACCCTTTTGAAACCATGGACAAATACGGCGCGGATGCACTTCGTTGGTATATGTCAACAAATGCTCAGCCGTGGGATAACCTGAAGTTTAATCATGCAGGGATTGAGGAAATTCAACGCAAATTTTTCAGTACCCTGTATAATACATACAATTTTTTTGCATTGTATGCCAACATTGATGGGTTTGATATATCTGAAAAACCAATCCCGGTAAATAAACGTCCTGTGCTGGATCAATGGATAATTTCCCAGCTTAACACCCTTACCCGTGATGTTACCGAAGCTTTTGATGAGTATGAGCCAACACGTGCAGGCCGGTATATACAGAATTTTGTGATTGACCACCTTAGCAATTGGTATGTTCGCCTTGGACGCAAAAGGTATTGGGGAGGAAATATGGATGAAGATAAATTGTCAGCCTACCAAACACTGCATGAATGCCTGCTTGTTGTTGCTAAGTTAATGTGCCCCCTTGCACCATTTTATCCGGAAAAACTCTATGCCGACCTGACCGGCAATAAGGATGAAGCATCCATACATTTAGACAATTTTCCACACTATGATACCGCATTGATACAAAAAGACCTTGAAGAACGTATGCTGATGGCCCAGAATATCTCGAGTATGGTACTGGCATTGCGGCGGAAAGTCAGTATCAAGGTAAGACAACCCCTGCAAAAAATCATCATTCCCGTGATGAATAAAAAAATGCAGGAACAACTGGAAAAAGTTGAAAACATCATCAAAACTGAAACAAACATAAAAGACATTGAGTATCTCAGTGATGCTTCTGATGTTTTGGTAAAAAAGATAAAGCCGAATTTTAAAAACCTGGGGCCGAAATACGGCAAAATGATGAAACAAATAGCCCCGAGGATCATGCAAATGTCTCAGGAAGATATTTCAACCCTGGAGAAAAATGGTGAATATCATTTGAACATAGATGACCAAAGCATAAGCATTGGCCTTGATGATGTGGAAATTTATTCAGAGGACATTCCTGGCTGGGAAGTGGCAAACCAGGGAAACCTTACCGTGGCTTTGGATATTCAGATAACCGAAGCACTAAAACAGGAAGGGCTTGCAAGGGAATTGGTCAACCGCATTCAAAACCTGCGCAAAGACAGTGGGTTTGATGTGACCGACAAAATACATATTAACATTGAATCTGATACCGAAATTCAGCAAGCCATAGCAGCCTATGAATCTTACATTTGTGAACAAACCCTTGCATTATCAATAAAAAATTGTGATAAATTGAAACAAAAATCAACCGTTTGCGTACAATTAAATAATAATAAAGAGGTAAAACTCTCGATTGAAAAAGCAACAAACTAAAAATTGAGATATTATGACAGAAGAAAAAAAAGAAAAAAAGCGATACAGCGAGGAAGAACTCCAGGAGTTCAAAGAAATTATTCTTGAAAAACTGGATAAAGCAAAAAGGGATTATGAGATGTATAAGTCAGCATTGAATCATGACGGAAGCAACGATGTTGAAGATACATCCCCCACTTTTAAAGTTCTTGAGGAGGGAGCCACAGTATTGTCCAAGGAAGAAGCCGGCCGGCTTGCCCAGCGCCAGGCAAAATTTATTCAGCATCTGAATGCTGCCCTTGTACGCATTGAAAACGGAACCTATGGTGTATGCAGGGAAACAGGCAAGTTGATAGCCAAGGAGCGGCTTAAGGCTGTCCCACATGCAACCCTTAGTATCGAAGCAAAAAATAACAGGAAATAATTAGAGCCTGTCTATGAAGTACAGCTTATATAAATAGAAGACGGAAGACGGGAGTCCGAAGATATCACATTAATTAATTTTTACTTTAAAATTGTGTGCTTTACTTCCGGCTTCGATCTTCGGACTTCGGTCTGATTACTTACTATTATAGATAAATGTTCGACTTTATGGACACGCACTAATTAAATCATATGAAGGGTTACGTTATGAATTTATTTTTGAAAAATGAGCAGGCTTGCGATGGATGTTAACTTTATGTGTTTAAATAATGGAAAATAAAAAACGGCAAACTTATTTAGCCCTGGGCATTATTTTTTTGATTTTAATTATTGATCAACTCCTGAAGGTATGGATAAAAACGAGCATGATGCTCGGAGAAGAGATTCGTATTACAGACTGGTTTATCATTCATTTTACTGAAAATCCCGGGATGGCATTTGGGATGGAATTTGGTGGTTCTGCAGGGAAATTGATTTTAAGCCTGTTTCGCATTATTGCAATAGGATTTATGGCATGGTACCTGTTTAGCAGTATAAAAAAGGGTACCAACTATTATTTCCTGACAGCCTTATCCCTTATACTTGCCGGGGCTCTCGGCAACCTTATTGATTCGGCTTTTTACGGATTGATCTTTGATCACAGCTCTTTTCAGGTAGCAGAAATGTTCCCCGAAGGAGGTGTAGATGGCAGGTTCTTACATGGCAAAGTGGTGGATATGTTTTATTTTCCCATCATCAACGGGTATTATCCCGAATGGTTGCCTAAAATTGGTGGTGAACCTTTTACATTTTTCAAGCCGGTGTTTAATATAGCAGATGCTTCCATCACCACCGGGGTGTTTTCATTCATTGTTTTTTATAAAAAAGCCATGCGCGGGGCATAGCGCTTAAAATTCCAAAACTTGTCCCAGCCTGCCTTCCGCTAAAACCTATGCAAGCCTGCCTGCGGCAGGCGGCGGAGACGGATCACAAATCACAATTAAGTTTCAAATTCCAATATCTAAATTCCAAACGAATTCCACATCATAAATCTATAACAGGTAAATACAATTTTTTCAAGTTCAGATTATTATTTTACAGACTTTAGCTACTTGTAAATCAAAATGTTTATTTTTTTTAAACATCAAAATTATTTTTAATTTTTGGCAACCAAATATGTTTCCATACGTCATCTAATTACAAAGGAAAAATAAAAGATTAAAAAAATATTTGTTAATAACAATATTTTTTGTAATTTAGTAGCTTAGAGAATTGTACATAATGAAAAAATTATTATTAATCGGAATGATAGGATTATTGCCGTTGTTTGCCGTATCTCAAAACAACGAGCAAGATAGCACTATAGATATCATGAAATACTATAGTACTGTTAATGAAAGATCGTATGATTTGAATAAGCTGGACACCATTGAAAAGACCCGCGTTGCATTAATACCACCGGAACATTTTATTTTTGATGAGAATATTCCGGGTTATATACATCCCGGTACCAGTTCCAGTATTCAGGTTAAAGATATTGAGGGCACAAGCTGGGCAGTGATTGATAATGGTATGACGAAAGAACACTTTGAAAAACAAGGTGTAACTTTTGTTGACAGAAAAGAAATAGAACTTTATTCAGGATTAAGCGGTGTAATCTACACCGTTAGTTTCGAAGCAAAAGGTGCAGAATTTGAACGTTTAATGATGTTGGCCGGGGATTATAATTACACCATTTGGCTTAATGCCAATTATCCTGTAGAATTAAAAAAGACAATAATTGACCCAATAATGAGCAGCCTGTTATCTGCCAATATAATTAAAAAATAACCACACGTTATGAAAACACTTAAACTCATATGCATCAGTTTTTTCAGCTTTTTTCTGCTGTCAACCTTATCAGGATATGCCCAAAGTCCGGATAATATTTTAATTCACAATATAAATTATCAAACTGAAGACCAGGACATGTGGGGGCCTGGCGGGTCTTTCAGCCTGGATTTTGATTATGACATCATTGACCTTGAATGGGATGAGTCAGGTTTTATCGGGAATTATATTAATCCTCCTTTTATTGGTCAGGTCGGCATGGGCCTTGATTACGGTTTTTGGGGCGTTATCAGGTCAACATTTAGCATTCACGGATTTCATACCGGATGGATTGATATTGATTATCCCATAGAAGTTACCCTCGATTTTCCCGATGATTACAGTTTTGACCCTGGTGAAACCATTACCGTCAACACATGGTACGAGGTACAAAATGGGTGGGCCCTTGATACACATTTCCCGGAAGCAGGCATCATTGCCCTTGATCTGGAATTTGGTTTTGGTATGCACATGGACCTTGTAGTAGAATTGTTTGGTACAACAACAATCCCATTGATGCCAACAATTGCTATTCCCCATGAACCGGTACCGGGACAACCACTGCCCCATGATTCAATTGCAATATTTTATCTTAATGGAGATACCGGAGAAACCGTTTACCCATGTCTTGATCCTGTTACCGGTGCGCCGCAATTTTGTGAAGATACCATATTACCTATTATCATCCCTGACTGGTTTGGCATCGGCCTAACGGGTCAGATTGACCTGCCCTATGTTGAAACGGATGACTGGCTTGATCCCAATACACAATGCCTGCATGCATATGGGCAGGATGACTGGTTACAGTTTGAACTTGATATCCTTCAGTTTTTAAGCGCCATGGCAAGTGTTATCCCTCCACCAACAGGGCCGGCCATTGCTGAGGTTATTGATATCCTTAACGGGGGAACAATAACATATGGACAAAGCCCTATAACAGCATATATTGATTATTATATCCTGCAAATATCCTTTACCATGACCTCATGGATGACACAAGAGTTTTCTTTTTGTCCAACCATCTGGGTGACTATGGGCTTCCCGCTTGAAGTCCCTTATACAGTCACTGATCCTGCTGATAATAATAATGTTGTGGATAGTGGCGATGCAGATGAGGTTACTTTCGCTGTGAACAATGATCTCAATTTTACGTATCCGTGTTTTGACTGGGATTCGATGGATATTGATGTGCTTGGATATGATATTACGCCTACGTTTACTAATCATACGTGGGATTCACTGGCTTTTGATTTCCATTATTCTGTTGTCTGGGCTTCAATTGAAATTGTATTGGAAACACCTTTTAAGTCACATGAAATTCCGGCATTTGATCTACCCGTTACATACGAAGATCCCGAAACTGGTGAAATTAAAACCGTGGAAGCTTCAGCCCCCGGATATACAACACCTGAAATTGATCTTTCACAATATCTGGAGGAAGATGAATATATGAGTGTCAATGAATTAAAGAACGGGACAAAAGATATTACCATTGGTCCGTTTACAATTGGACCGTTACTTGATGGATCTGTTCCCCTTGGGTATATTCCCATTAATTGGTTTGAAGAAACCTGGGAAATGGAAGGTTTTTATGAAGATGATGATTCCATAACTGATGAGGTAAATATAATACCACTCCCCGAACTTGATCTTGAAATAGATGGGAACGATATTCTTTGTTATGGTGATACAAGCGGGGTTATTACTGTTACTGCCTTAAACTCTACCGGCCCTTATACATTTGAATATTCAACTGGCATGACAAATACGCATATGGACCCGGTTGACAGTATTTATGTGCCCGCAGGTTATTATTATGTGACCGTTTCAGATGTGTATGGTTGTGAAGTGTATTCAGAACTCAATGTCTCGCATTTGTATCCGCCAATGTGGTCGGAAACAAGTGGCGACGAGGTATTGTGTCACGGTGAGGCAACAGGAAATCTTTATGTTGAATCCGGTGGCGGCGCACCCCCACATACTTATTACTGGGATCCGCCAGGCGTTGATCAACAGAATGTAACAGGCGTGTATGCAGGATGGCATTATGTAACCATTACTGATTCAGTAGGTTGTGAACATGAAGATTCTGTATTCATTGAAGAACCTGATGCACCTTTGAGTATGACTTATGATTATACAAATGTTTCCTGTCATGGTGGATATGACGGAGCACTGGATATAACCGTATCCGGAGGCACACCCCCGTATTATTATGAATGGTCAAACGGCATGCAAACTGAAGACCTTATGAATATCCCGGCAGGGGATTATACGGTAACCATTACAGATTCACATGAATGTAAATATAGTTGGACTATGGTTATCATCGAGCCTGACCAGCTTGTTGCAAACATTGAATCTGAAGATGTTACTTGCCATGGTTTTGGCAACGGATCGATTGACCTTACAGTAACCGGTGGTACCGCGCCATATAATTATCAATGGAACACAGGCGATACTTCTGAAGACCTGGATGATCTTGAAGCAGGTATTTATGTTGTGACCATTACAGATCAGGAAGATTGTCAGACATATGCTTACGTACAAATAGAAGAACCTGATTTGCCGCTTACTGCAGAAATTGAGCACGAAGATGTGCGGTGCTACGGCGAAGACAATGGATGGGCCAGCGTTGATGTGTATGGTGGCACTGAACCATATTATTATAATTGGTCAAATGGGGAAATAGGACAAAGTATTGACTCGCTTGAGCCCGGCACTTATGCTGTAAGCATTACGGATGATCACGATTGTGTGGCATATGATACAGTGGAAATAATTGAACCTGATGCCCCATTGTCTGCTACAATCGATGCAACTGATGCTTCTTGTGGCGGATATTCAGACGGATCAGTAGAAATTGAAGCCAGTGGTGGGACACCACCTTATACCTACTCATGGTCAAATGGTTCATGGGAAGAAGACCTGGTTGATGTGCCTGCCGATATTTATACCGTTACTGTTACCGATGACCATTATTGCCATTTCACAATTTCCGACACAGTGGACCAGCCCGAACCTATTCATACAGAAACCTATGATGATTTAACCATGTGTTATGGTGAGACTCTGGAAATTGGTTTCAGTATGATTACAGGTGGTGTGCCACCTTATGATGTATTCTGGCTGCACCATGGCTTAATGGGAGAAACCATTGAAGTAGCTCCTACAGAAACCACCGAATATGGCGCTTATGTCATTGACTCAACCAATTGTATCAGCGATACATCTTACTTTACTGTCACCGTTTATGATTCCCTTGAATTCTCAGTATCTGCAAATCATGATACTGTGTGCCCGGGTGATGAGGTAATATTTAATATGAATATCCGTGGTGGTGGTGACTGGCCATATGAAGTGTATATGAACGATAGCCTGTTAGAATCTCCGCAGGTGGTTGTTACGCCTGAAAATGATTCAGTTTTTGCCTTTACGGCATGGGATAAATGCCATTTCGACAGCGTTTATATCGAATATCCGATTTATACCTATGATTTGCCTGCAGTTGATGTCAATGCAGATATCACCGAAGGTTGTCAGCCTCTAACGGTGCAATTTTCTGAAGGCAGCGAAGATACCGGGCAAGAATACAGGTGGAATTTCGACGACGGAGATGTGGAAAACCTGTCATTTGCTAAAAATCCCGAACATACATTTTACAATGACAGAACTTACCATGTAAATCTGCTTGTAACCTCGGCTGAAGGGTGCAAACGTGACAGTACCATTGCTATTACGGTATATCCAAAACCAGATGCCCAGTTTGAAGCAGATAAAACAAACGTAATGTTGTCCAATCCGGTTGTAACATTTACCAATTATACTGATGGTGCTTATCATTACAACTGGAACCTTGGTGATGGAACCACATCAGAAGAAGAAAACATACAGCATTCATACAATGAACCAGGTAAATATACTGTTTCTCTCATTGCTGAGTCAATGTTTGATTGTGTCGATTCAGCACACCTTGAAATTACTGTTGCAGGGGAGCAGATGATATATCCACCAACTGCATTCTCACCCAATGGTGATGGTGTAAATGAAACCTTCAGAATCATTGTCACTGGCATTGATCTTGAATCTTACCATCTTGACATTTATAACAGATGGGGTGAAAAGGTTTTTGTTACTGACGATTATGCAGAAGGATGGGATGGAACATTTAAAGATGAGGAAAGTCCTGAAGGGGTTTATACCTGGTATCTTGAGTTTGATGACTATTACGGAAATACTTATAAAGAGTCCGGAACCGTAACGTTAATACGTTAATCATATTTCCATTTATAAAAAAGGCCGGCAAAAACCGGCCTTTTTTTGTTTTTATTTTAAACGGAAACAAGCAGGAACAGGTCTAACCAAGACTGCTTTGTTCATCCTGGTAATAAGTATCAAACAAGTGATTCTCCAAGGTTGACTTTTCTGATTTTATTATTTTTATTGATGGTTTTGGGAGTAAGCAGCACCACAGCACTGCCAAAATTGAACCGCCCAATTTCATCACCTTGTTTATAATGTGCCGGTCCGGGGAAATTCTCAATTTTTCTTAGCTTTTTGTCAGCAGGGATTGTATCATTAAAAACCTTCAGGCCTATATTTCCCACATTGAGTGCTGCTATCATAACCAGGTATATAGTGCCGGCAGAGGTTTCTGACCGGATTACCACCCGTTCGTTTTTCAAAAATACCGGTTTTTTGCGGGCAACCCGCGGAGATACTGAATAAAATGTTCCTGGAATATAAGTCACTGATTTTATTTCCATATCACAGGGAGCATGCACACGGTGATAATCACCAGGGGCAAGATAAAAGCTCCAATAACTGCGGAGGGTGTTATCCTGCTCAGCCAACAGGTTTGTAACAGAAACACTTTGACCTTTTACTTGCAATAATGTTTGATCCTCTATTGACCCGCTGGCATATAATTTCCCGTCAATGGGAGAAGCAAATACACCGGAGAAAGGCCTGGATCCGGGTTTTATTTTCCGGATAAAAAAATCATTAAAACAGCGATATTCATCTGTTTCTATGTCAAACAAATCCGGCTGCACCTTATAGAGCTTGATGTAGATCGCGATGGCCGGTTTCAACAAAAATCCAGGCAAGCTTAGGTGGGATAAAAACCCACTAATACGGCATAATATTATTTGCATCCATTTTTTCAAAGCCGTGTGTTTGTTGCTGAAAATACAAAATTCCTGCGGATTGTTTATTTATTATTATAAAAATTCATGGTCCTTTCAATACCAAGTGTCGTAAATGCCTTAATGGCTTCAAGGTAAGTGTCTTTTTTTTCTTCAAATATTTTTTCTTCTTCTTTTGTCATATTACCCAGCACATGTTCGGTTTGTTTTCCGGTTGGAAAATCACGGCCTATCCCCAGTCTCATTCTGGCAAATTGGTTTGTCCCCAACACGCTGATGATATGATTTAAACCGTTGTGGCCTGCATCACCCCCTTTTGCCCGGATTCGGATTTTACCGAAATCAAGAGCAACATCATCCAACACCACCAATAACCTGTCTGTATCCAGTTTTTCCTTTTTCAGCCAATACCTAACAGCGTTACCGCTCAGGTTCATAAAAGTGGAAGGTTTTATCAATACCAGGTGGCGGGCTTTATGTTTGATTTCCGTCCTGAAGCCATAGCGTTTGTCACTAAAAACAGCATTGGATGCCCCAGCCAGGGCATCCAACACCATAAAACCAATATTATGTCTTGTGTTTTCGTATTCCGGACCGGGATTACCCAGACCAACGATAAGGTATTTCACGACATAAAAAATTTTTATTCTGCGGGTTATTCTTTGGCGCCTTTGTCTTCGCCTTCTTTACCTTCTTCAGCCTCTTTACCTTCTTTGCCTTCTTCAGCTTCTTCGCCTTCTTCGCCCTCTTCACCTTCTTCAGCTTCTTCTTCCTCAGCTTCTGCAGCAGCAGCAGCTTCAGCTTCAGCTTCAATTTCTGCAACACCACGAACAGCAACAACGCCAACGACAGAAACACTGTCTTTTTCAAGGATTTGGGCATTTTCCACATCCAAATCTTCGACTTTTACACTGTCACCGATTGTCAGAGGTGTAATATCAATATCAATGCTTTCTGGCATATCTTTGGGCAATGCACGCACTTTCAGATAACGGTAATCTTGTTTTAAAACCCCGCCTTCTTTTACACCTTCGGCCAGTCCCTGAAGATGCAGCGGTATCATCATGTCCAATGGCTTTTTCTCCTTCATTTCATAAAAATCAAGGTGAATAACCTGGTCTGTTACCGGATGAAACTGATAATCTTTCATGATGGCTTTGTATGTGTTGTCACCAATTTCAAGATTGACAAAATACACATTGGGTGTGTAAAGAAGATGTCTGAAATTGTTTACAGGGGCATGAAAGTGAACAATGTTTTCACCACCATACAGTACACATGGAACTTCTCCCTGTTTTCTTAATTTTTTTGTGGCTGCTTTTCCCAGCTCTTCCCTTAATTTACCTTTGATTGTAAGTGTTTTCATAATCTAGTGTTTGTGTGCTACCTGGATTTTTACATCCCCATCGCACGGTTCACAAATTGGGCTGCAAATATAGTAAAGTAATTGAAACCTTTACAAGAATGGGTAGATTTATTTTCTGATTTTTTGAAAAACGGTGCTGATTGATTGATGCTTATATACTTTCTGTATCACATCAGCAAAAAGGTCAGCCACAGATAACACCCTGATCTTATCAGAATGTTGTCTCAGGGGGATGGAGTCAGTAACCACAACTTCTTCGAGCCTGGAATTATTGATGCGTTCATAGGCGGGACCTGAAAGCACAGGATGAGTGGCAATTGCCCTGACAGATTTGGCGCCTTTTTTAAGCATCATATCAGCCACTGTTGTGACTGTGCCTGCGGTATCAATCATATCATCCACAATGATGACGTTTTTGCCATTCACTTCTCCGATAATTCGCAAATCAGAAACCTGGTTGGCTTTTTCTCTGGCTTTATGACAGAGTACCATAGGGCAATCCAGAAATTTTGAATATGCATTGGCCCTTTTGGTCCCACCCATATCAGGTGAGGCAACAACCATTTTATTAAGCTTCAGTTTCTCAATAAAATCTACAAACAATGCCGAGGCATAGACATGATCTACAGGGACATTAAAAAATCCCTGAATCTGATCGGCATGCAAATCCATAGTCATTACCCGGTCTATTCCCGAAGCAGCGAGCAAATCAGCCATTAGCTTGGCACCTATAGGTACACGGGCTTTGTCTTTTCTGTCCTGGCGGGCAAACCCAAAATACGGCATGACAACATTTACCTTATAGGCAGACGCCCTGCGTGCCGCATCTACGGTAAGCAATAGCTCGAAAAAATTATCAATGGGTGAAAAGGTTGACTGAATAATAAAAACCTGGTGTCCCCTGACAGTTTCATCAAGGCTGGGCTGAAATTCACCATCGCTGAATTTTTCTACAGAGGATTGTCCCAGTTTTGTGCCGTATTTTGCAACAATCTGCTCGGCAAGATAACGGGTAGCTTCGCCCGAAAAGAATTTAATTGGAGAATCTGTGGACATGACTATGATTTAGTTTATGGTTGTGCAAATTTATAATTTCATTTATAATTTAAAGGCTTACTTTATAAAAATTTGTTTACTGTTTTTGAACAGTTAAGCCGGTGTATCTCATTCAAAATATCCTGGCATCCTGCTTTTGTAATGGCTGATGTGATAAAATGCAAGGGTAATTCTTCCCATGTATCTGATAGCGATTCAAACATATTTTCGGCCAGTGCTGATTTCTGGGATGCAGAAATTTTGTCGGTTTTTGTAAATATAATGTAAAAGGGCACCTGATGTTCTCCCAGTAAATTAATAAAATCAATATCAATTTTTTGGGGGGGTATGCGTGAATCAACAAGCACAAAAAGTACAATAAGGTTTTCACGTTCTTGGATGTATTCATTGATCATTTTGGTAAACATGCGGCGTTCGGTTTTTGAACGCTTTGCAAAACCATAGCCTGGTAAATCTGTCAGATACCATGTATTGTCCACAAGAAAATGATTAATGGTTCTTGTTTTGCCCGGAGCAGAAGATATTTTAGCCAGTTTTTTGCGGCTTGCCAGTGCGTTTATCAACCTGGATTTTCCAACATTTGATCGCCCGGCAAAAGCAAATTCAGGTTTATCAGCAGAAGGCATCTGCTTTATGGTGGTGCTGCTTTTGATAAAATTTATCTGTTTTATTTTATAATCACCCATAAATTTAGTGTTTGTCTATGACGTATAACCTGTATTAAAAAACCGCTTCTTTTCTGCCAGCTTCCGACTTCCGGCTTCCGACTCCGGTCTTCAGACTAATACGATACCATGATATAATTATAAATAAATATTCGACATCATTGACAAGCACTATTTAGTGTTTGTCCATTTAGTCCTATAATTGAATGATAAAATTCCAAAACACAAATAACAATCAACAAATAAATTCCAATATTCAATGGTCGAAATTCCAAGACCTGTCCCGACCTGTCCCGACCTGTCCCGAACTTGTTTCGGGGACTTGTTTCGGGAACTTATCCCAGCCTGCCTTTCGATAAAAACTATGCATAGCTGGCTGGCAGGCAGCGAAGACGGGCCGTGTCCGGCGTAGTGAAACGTAGACGGATATGGTTCGCGACATTCTGTTTCTATCATTGGATCTACCGTCATGCGTAGGTACAGGTTTGGTAATTGCTATTTATTTGTTGATTGTCATTTGTCATTTGGTGCTTTTTATATAAGCTATACTTTATTGACAGACTCTATTTATGTTAGGTACCAAACCACTTACATATCATTAATAATATAAACAAGTTGGTTCAGGTTCAGTGGTTTGCCAATGATGGTTTTGTCTTCATCCAGCAACAACATAGTGGGAGTGGCATAAATATAATATTTTTCAACCACAGGGCTTTCCCATCCTTTAAAATCACACCATACTTTAAATGGTAAATCCGTTTCATCAAGATAGGTTTGTAATGTTTCAGGTTTATGATCCAGGGATACCGAAATAACATCTATGCCTTTTTCCTGCAATTGCGGATACAATTCTGACAGAGTCTGGTTCATTTGTTTGCAGTGGCCGCACCATGTGGCCCAGAAAATGAGCAGTGTTTTGCCTGTAGCCTCATCGTAAAAATTAACCGGTTCACCATCCAGGTTTGTGGAAATAAAATCAGGGGCAGTGGCACCTGTTTGAAATTTTTCATAATAATTGATACGGTTCTCGAGCTTGCCTTCGGTTTTGCTGCAGTTATCTGTGTAATTTTCAACCAGATGGATTACAAGCGGTTCCATTTCAAATTGTTCAAAACCACCCATTAAATACAACATGGCATAATCATATATGGGTGAATGGTCAGGAATAAATTTAAATATGCTGTCAATAGCCTGACGGTATAAGCCCATTTGTTCATCCCGCTTGGCGTTTCTGTCTCCGTACAACATCAAATATTCTATCAGGGTGGATGAATAAGCATCTGAATTAAGCAAAAGGGTATCGCTCCAGTCTTTATTGCTTATGGTCTTATGTTTAAGTTCAGGATTATTGCTGAAAAACATTTCCAGCGGTTGTTCATATAAAAAAGTCAGGTAACTGGTAATAAAAGCACCGGGATGGTTCTTTTTCAAATCATCCAAAAAATCCTGTCTTTCATCGTACAGTTTTTCAGCCTTTTTTTTGCTTAATTTAAAAAGGCGGTCAGTTTCAGGGTAATTGCTGATGAAATCCCGCAAAACTTCCACTTTTTTATTTTGTTCATCAAGCAGATCATAAAAAGCATATAATTTTTTATTTTGCCATGATTCTTGTATTTCAAGTGATTCAACAGGGGCATTGGCAATGGTTTGGAATTTTAAATTTCCCCAACCGAGAATAAAATCCAGGCCTGAGTTTTTAGATATGAACATACGGTATAAACCATTTGGCGCTTCCGGGTGGAGATGATAAACAAAGCGTCCGTCTTCATCCAATGTAATGGTATCAACGATGTTTACCTTCTCACCAAAATGCTCTGTAAGCAATACCTGATTATCCGGCGCAGCTATAATTTCGCCTTCTATCCGGGTTTGAGCACTGACTGCCACAAAAAATACACTGAATGCAATGCATAAAAACCATTTCATACGAATATCTGTTTTTATTGTTTCCATTGATAACTAAAATTTTTGCACATTATAATAACGTTATCCCGGGGCATCCTTGTTTTGTTTCCCACACTTGTACCGACGCATGACGGTAAAGCCACAAAGAACACTAAGTGTTGTGAACATTTTTTCT
>JBNJGX010000002.1:0-8659 GCA_051748025.1 Bacteroidota bacterium | reverse complement strand
TAACGTTATCCCGGGGCATCCTTGTTTTGTTTCCCACACTTGTACCGACGCATGACGGTAAAGCCACAAAGAACACTAAGTGTTGTGAACATTTTTTCTTTGTATTATTAGTGTCTTCGTGAGAACTGTTTCATTAACGTTATCCCGGGGCATCTTTATTTTGTCTCCCACAAGACACCGGGTACACTAAGAACATTCCAGTATTATAATAATTCTCCCATTATTTTTCTATGTATTCCTTCTTTAATAAGATTAACATTAAAATTCACAAGTATCGCCAATTTATTTCCGCTCAATTTCAGATACGTGAGTACCGTTTTATGGTGAACTTTTTCAAGATGCTCAACGGATTTTATCTCAACCACTAATTTTTTCTCCATAATTATATCAGCCCTGAAACCAACATCCAGAACAGTTTCTTCATACCTTGCCTTAATTCCCTGCTGCCTGGTGTATTCAATTCCTCTATTGTCTAATTCATAAGCAAATGCCGCTTCATAAACACTTTCGAGTAACCCTGGTCCAAGGGTAGTATGAATTTTGTAACATATTTCTACTGCTATAGTGGCTAATTCATTTTCAGTCATCGTATTTATCTTTGTGTTCTTAGTGTCTTCGCAGGAACTGTTTTAATGAACCTGTTTCAATTCACGATTTGAAATTATCAGTCAACCCATAATAAACAATTTAAAAACATGTAACTTGTCAAGTGGTACGTTATTATTTACAGTGGTCACAATAAAGTTTTTTTACTTTTTCATTGGCAAATACCTGGGATGGAAACTTTTTTTCACCCCTGAACAAATCACAGAACCGATTATGATCCATTTCCTCTGCTTTTTTTAATGCCCTGGCAAACCGGTTGGAATGCATTTTATGCTCTACTTTGGAACACAGGCTGATATAAGTAAATAATAACTCCGGATACACATCCTCATCTTCGACAAAAGGAGCCAGCAAATCAAATGCATAATGATAATCGCCATGATTAAGGTAAATGGATGCCAGTTTGAGGGAATTTTGCCAGTTCACTTCATCAAAATTAATGATCCGTTTGATCATTTCCAGGCTTTTTTCCACCACAGGATGATCCATCCCGACCGAATCAGAGTATGTGTTCATTAGTTTATACTGCAATTCAATATTCAAAAGGTCAAGTTGGTTTTCCCTTAAGTCAAAATCATAGAGATAACTGATTTCATCCTGTAAAACTTCTCTGTCATACTGATCGGTAATATCTTCTGTTAAAACCCTGGTGTATATATAATTGTAATACACAAAAGGATTTTCCTTGTCAAGTTCCCACAGTTTTTTGATCTTATCCCTGTATGATTTGTCTATTACATCATTATATAATATTTGTTCCATACAGATCTTGTTCATGTTCAGTCCGACATACCCTTTGCCCTTGGGTATTTCCATCCCTTCAACAGCCGTTTTTCCATAATTTCCTTTTACAAGCTGATCATACATATATTTTTGTATTGACAGTGCCCTGGCAAGGTCGTCTTTTTCCATGGCTTTATTAAACTGGTCAACAACATAATACTCTTCTTTACCTTCAGTGATATCATAAGTTATCCAGATGGTAATGTCAGCATAACGATGGTTTTCCAGTATGGGCTCCAGTTTTTTTGACAGGTTATTGTCACTGATATGATCAATGGCTTCAGACATACCCATATCAGCCAATTTTTCATATTCTGTTCCCTGTACATCTTTCTTAAAATCTTCCCAATTGGCAGCCGTTGTTACCGAGTCAATTATGTTGGCATTTTGATTTTCCCGGAATGCATTTATTATGCTTTCTGCTCGTTTTTTCTGAAGTTTTTCGTTTGCTTCTACGCTGCCTTCCAGCGATGAATATGCCTCAACATGCACTTTATTAATGAAAAAGTCAGGTTCGTTCAGTGTGTTGATAACCGGTTGAATATCTTCCATTTGATAAGTATATTTATTACGTTCAAAAGGAATGCGGAATTCAAGTTTGTTGGTGGTTGCTTCAGGTTTATATGCAGGCACGCCTTCCGGAACGATTGTATCAGGTAACAATCCGATTTTTTGACTGTATTCAAAATCTGCATCATGTACAAACGACGGGGGCAGGTTATAACAAACATGTTTATCCTGTAAAACCATCAGGTGAAGCTCTGTTTCTGCAGGATTCAGCTCTTCGGGAAATTCACCCAATGGTACTTCAAGTTTTGTTACACGTCGTTGACCTTCTTCTGCTTCAACCCTGTTCCATTTCATCAATTTTTTATTATAAACAGGTTTGAGCATAATACCACGGTTTACAAGGCTGTAATCCACTATGTTTGGTTGATTACAGTTTTCAAATTGCTCTTTGCGTACAATGTCAACAGCCAGTCCATCTTTTTTGCGGCGGATCAACCGTTGAAAACGGCGTAAATCATTAAATTTAAATATTATTTCACCTTTTTCGTTGACACTTAGGCCTTTCTGCAAGTCAATGATGTCAGGAAAATATTTTGTGCAATTCCGGCATGCAAGGTATTCAGCATGTTTTATGCCCCATCTCCAAAAAGGAAATAACCCACCGGTTGAAACAGGTGGTTCTATTTCATCAATCAACTCAGCGCCTTCATTTTTGGTGAAATAATTGCCCATCATAAAGGAAATATAAGCCTTTTTTTTCCGCTCATCAAGCGAACTACCAACGCCGGCAAGGAAAAACTGTTGTTTGCGTAAATTCCGCATAGTTCTGACGCTTGATGACCATTTTACTATTATCCCCCTTGCAATTTCCCTGTATGTATAATACCCATCCGTGGATTTCAGGTTATAACGCATGACAATTTCATCTCCGATACCACTGCCACCGTAATATTGAATCCGGGAACTAACATCTTTGGTTTTACCCCGTCCTTTTGTTGTGGCATTATTATTCTCAGCCATCTCCTTAGCATGATCACGGGCGATCGGAACCAAAAACTCATATTTTTCAAAGCCCTCAAGCTCCAGGGAGTCCATCAACATGTTCATTTCCTGAAGCACAAGATCGGATAATAATTTTGTGTCAAACTGTTCAGGATCTACCTTTTCATCCGAGCTGTGAAATTCTCCACTCAGCTTTTCCTGGGATATGCCAGACACTACTGTAAACAGACAAAGCAATAAAACAAAACCAATTTTTTTCATGATCAATGATAATTAAAATGTTTAGATTTTTTGACGCAGCAAAATAAGAATATTTTCGAATTCATAAAACCATTTGTACTTTTGTTTTTTAAAATGTTTTCAACAATGATGGAAACAGATGTCAGAATAGATAAGTTTTTGTGGTCGGTCCGGTTGTATAAAACCAGATCAAAAGCAACCCAGGCCTGCAGCAAAAAACATGTTTTGCTCAACGACCAGCCGGCAAAACCTTCTTCTAAGGTAACTGAAGGGGATCAGATTGAAATCAAACGGCCGCCGATAATCCGCAGTTTTTATGTTAAACAAATTCTGACTTCACGTGTTGGTGCTAAACTGGTGGATAATTACATTGAGGAAACCACACCTGAATCAGAATTTGAAAAACTAAAAAAAGCAAGGGAGACATCTGTTATCAGGCCTAAAGGAAAAGGCCGGCCAACAAAAAAAGAACGGAGAGAAATTGATAAATTCAATCCATACAAATGATTATTGCAAAACAGAAAAAACAGGAAAACATAGCTGAATACGTGTTGTACATGTGGCAGATCGAAGATATGATCAGGGCACTGGATTTAGATATGACACGTATAGAAAAGCAACTTATCAGTAATTATGATACAGGCAAGGAGCAGAAAGAAGAAATCCGCCACTGGTATAAAGGGCTTGTTGAGCAAATGCAGGATGAAAAAATTCAGAAAAAGGGACATTTGCAGTTCTTAATCAATCAGGTTAATGATTTATATGAATATCACATCTCCCTGATGAAAAATGAAAATGAAAGTACTTATCACCAAGTTTTTAATCTGGCATTGCCTAATCTGGCAGCATTCAGAGAAAAGTCAAAAGATCAGAAATCCAACGATGTCGAAATTGCTTTTAACGCTTTGTATTCTTTATTGATGCTCAGGCTTCAAAACAAAACCATAACCAGTGAAACTGAAAAAGCCATGAACAGTTTCAGCAATTTTCTTGGTATATTATCAAAAAAATACCTGGCTTTTCATCAGGGAGAAGAAGCAATGTAATACAATGAATTTATAGTCTAAATCTCATCAAAATCATATTTCTCCCCCCTTATGGCCTTTCGATTTACGGTAATTTTAGCATGTATTGAATTTTTAACCCATAATTTGACACTGTAAATAAGAAAAGCTAATTTTACACACAGTATATAACCTTAAAAATTGAATCATATGTTTTCAGGAATAGTTGAAGAAACAGCAAAAGTGGTAAAACTGGAAAAAGACAGGGGAAACCTGCACATCACCATGACCTGCTCTTTTGCTGACGAATTGGATATTGATCAATCTGTTTCACACAATGGGGTATGCCTGACAGTTGTGGATGTCAATAAAGAAAAAAAGGAATACACCATTACAGCGGTAGATGAAACCCTCCAAAAATCCAACCTCGGGCTCTTAAAAAACGGCTCAGAAGTAAACCTCGAACGCAGCATGTCAATGGATAAACTCCTGGACGGACATCTTGTACAGGGGCATGTTGATCAAACCGCTGAATGTGTGGATGTAACAGAAGCCGAAGGCAGTTGGTATTTTACCTTTAAATACGACCGCAGCAAAGGAAATATCACCGTGGAAAAAGGTTCTGTATCCGTTGACGGCGTATCACTTACTGTGGTTAACTCGCATGATGACCGCTTTTCGGTGGCCATCATTCCATACACTTATGAACTTACAAATTTTCACAATTATAAACCCGGCAGCATTGTTAACCTTGAATTTGATATCATTGGGAAATACATTCAGAAAATTGTAAACCAGTATCTTGAGGGCATGAACCTGAAACAATAAAACATGGCAAATTCTAAAATCCTTGTTACCGGCGGACTGGGCTATATTGGCTCGCATACAGTGGTTGAGCTGATAAATAATGATTATGAGGTCGTTGTGATAGATGACTTGTCAAACAGCAATTTATCGGTAATTAATGGCATAGAAAAGATCACCGGCAAAAAACCATTGTTTTATAAAACAGACATGCGGGATAAGTCTGCCATGGCTGATTGTTTCAAAGAAAATCCCGGCATCAGTGCTGTTGTACATTTTGCTGCTTTCAAAGCGGTAGGCGAATCTCATGAAAAACCGCTTGCCTATTATCAAAACAACCTGTTATCACTTATCAACCTGCTTGACCTGTTGCCAATGCTTAAAAACAAACAAATTGTGTTCAGCTCATCATGCACGGTATATGGCAATCCTGACAAGCTTCCGGTTACCGAATCAGCACCTTTTAAGCCGGCATTTTCACCTTATGGTAACACAAAACGCATTTCAGAAGAAATGCTTATTGACATTTGTAACGCTGATAAAAGTTATAAAGCCATCAGCCTGCGGTATTTTAATCCCATAGGGGCACACCCATCTGCACATATTGGCGAAATGCCCCAGGGTATCCCCAACAATCTGATGCCCTTTGTTACTCAAACTGCCCTGGGTATCCGTGATGAACTAAAAATATTCGGCAATGATTATGACACGCCTGATGGTACTTGTATCCGCGATTACATTCATGTCACTGACCTTGCCCGGGCACATGTTACTGCCGTAGATAGAATGTGCCGGGATCAGCAGGATGACAATTATGAATATTTCAACCTTGGTACAGGCAAAGGGGTTTCCGTCTTAGAAATGGTCAAAAGTTTTGAACGTGTTTCCGGCAAAAAGCTGAAATACCGCTTTGCTGACAGACGTCCCGGTGACGTGCCCGTGGTATATGCAGATACCACCAAAGCCAATAAAGTGCTCGGATGGAAAGCCAAAAATAACCTTGATGACACCATCCGCTCAGCCTGGAACTGGGAACAAAATATCAGGCATTCATAAAATACTTCCTTCAAATTACAAGTTTAGGTGATTGAGGGATTCGACGCCAGCCCGCCTGCCGCCCGCCTGCCGGACGGGCAGGGACGGGCAGGGAGAATCGTCTCAAAATCACCGGATAATCTCGAAGCCACCGGATTAAAAGCAAACTTCAATTATCCCTAAAAAAAACATTATTTTCAAAATCTTAATGGTGATTACGTGTAATTTGGCTTATATTCGCTATTTTTGTAATTCAAAAGCTCATTCTATGACAAATGCTATTCTTATAACCGGCGGTGCCGGATTTATTGGCTCACATGTGATACGGCGCATGGTAAACAATCACCCTGACAAGCTCATTGTCAACCTGGATAAACTAACCTATGCCGGCAACCTTGAAAACCTGACCGATATAAATAACAAAAACAATTACAGGTTTGAAAAAGGTGACATTGCCGATGAAACATTTGTGGCATCACTGTTTGAAAAATATAATTTTGAAGGCATCATACATCTTGCTGCCGAATCTCATGTGGACAGAAGCATTTCAAATCCCATGGAATTTATACGCACAAACATTGTGGGAACAGTGGTTCTGCTGAACCATGCTAAAAAAGCCTGGGAAAATGATTTTTCGGGTAGATGTTTTTATCATATTTCCACCGATGAAGTATATGGCTCTCTTGGTGACACAGGTTTATTCACTGAAGAAACCCCTTATGACCCCAAGTCACCTTATTCGGCATCAAAAGCCAGCTCCGATCACCTGGTAAGGGCATATTATAATACGTACGGCATGCCTGTTGTCATTAGCAATTGCTCAAATAACTATGGTCCCAATCAATTCCCCGAAAAACTGCTGCCACTGGCAATCAATAATATTAAAAACATGAAATCAATTCCCATTTACGGGAAGGGTGAAAATGTTCGTGACTGGTTGTATGTTGAAGACCACGCCGATGCGATCGAAACGATATATTTTAAGGGCAAGAAAGGAGAAACCTACAATATTGGGGGCAACAACGAATGGAAAAACATTGATCTGATCCGGCTGCTTTGTAAGCTAATGGACAAAAAACTCAATCGAAAACCAGGCACCTCCGAACAGCTCATTACTTTTGTCAAAGACCGTGCCGGCCATGATAAACGCTATGCCATAGATTCATCTAAAATTGCCGGGGAACTTGGCTGGCAACCTTCGCTGAATTTTGAAGAAGGCCTTGAAAAAACCATTGACTGGTACCTGGAAAATCAATCATGGATGGACCATGTGATTACTGGTGATTATCAAAAATATTACAAAAATATGTACGAAAACCGCTGATATATGGGCTTGTTTTCAGCAAATAAAAAACATTCCGTACCTGTGATGCCTTTGTACATAGACATTCACTCTCATGCGCTTCCCGGCATTGATGATGGCTCACCCGATATACAGGAAAGCCTGGAAATGATACGGGCATTTCAGGCCCAGGGATTTAAAAAAATTATCACCACCCCTCATGTACACAGTCAGCGTTATATGAATACCACACAGGATATCCTTAACGCCGCTGATAAACTGTTTGAGGCTATGGATAAGGAAAACATCAGTTTCCCGGTGGAAATCGCTGCTGAATATTATGCTGACAAACATTTGCTGGACCTGCTCGAAAAAGATGATATACTCTGTTTCGGGAAAAAATATGTGCTTTGTGAATTCAGTTTTTTTATGCCTCCGGTTGGAAGTGAAAAAATTGCATTAGAATTGATCAATGCGGGATACCAGCCTGTGCTGGCACACCCTGAACGTTACGAATACTGGGCTGGCAATGCCAGTGTATATGAGAGACTGCGTAATCAGCAATTTTTGTTTCAGCCAAACATGCCGGCAGCACTTGGATTATACGGTCCGGCACCGAAACTTACTTTTGACATGCTGGCAGAAAAAGGCTGGATCGAATTTCTTGGTTCTGATGCACACAATGCCGAAACAGTTGATCTACTTGGGGATCTGATAAGATCAAAACCCATTCAAAATGTAATTCAGGCCGGAATACTGAACCATAATTTATTATAATAGGCGCTTAAGAAGAAACTTTTACCAACATGTTGTTTAAATTTAAAGTACCAAAAAACAAATAATATTAAATTTCATAAATTCAAAACACTACCAACGTTAGGAGAGAAAGTTTGGAATTTTCTCTTTTGATCATTGAAATTTTGTGCAAATGAGGGCAGAGCCAAGTTTACTTGAGTTTTGCCGAGTGTAGCCAAAATTATTAAAATTTATTTGTTATTTGTATTTTGAGATTTGAGATTTTATTTTTTCCCGAATGGTTTTTTTTCATCAGGGAAAAATTTAGAGCCTTTATGTTTAAAAAAAAGTTATCCATACTGTTGTTCATGGTCTTCATCTTGCTTAAGCCAGCGGTTGCAGGCAATATGCCTGAATTTCCCCCTGTTCATGGAACCGAAATAAGCTGCACGGATACCATCCGTTTCGGTCAATACCGTGTCTTGATTTCCTTGCCTGAAGGGGATATTCAACAACAAAAACAACGCAGTAAATTGCTAGCTATTGCTGCCGATTTGCTCGCAGGGCCACTTGGTGGACACCGCATTTATCTTGGAACCGAACCCTGGGTACCCGTTGTATATGCAGTAACCCTTGGCGGTGGCATAGGACTGTTGCC
>JBNJGX010000001.1:15268-36680 GCA_051748025.1 Bacteroidota bacterium | reverse complement strand
TAACAAATAAATTGTTTTAAATTGACAATATTCAAAATTTTTTAATTATTATTGTCGTTTTAAAACAAAATCAGACTTATGTTAATCAGAGTATTCATAAAAAATTTCCTTTCCTTTGAGAAAGAAAGTGTTTTAAGCCTTTATCCCGGAAAAGGCCCTGACAACCGTCATGTCATACGGGAAAGAAACAAACGCGATGATATTCCGGCATTAAAAGCGGCTGTCATATACGGGGCCAATGCTTCCGGCAAATCCAACCTGATAAAAGCCGTTGCCTTTATGAAGCATTTTGTTACCAAAGGCTTTCCGGCACCTGCCGGTATTGATTTTGAAAATTTCAAATTGTCCGATGAAGCTGAAAAAAGCTCCAAAATTGAGTTCGAAATAAAAACAAACGGCACATGTTACGCTTATGGAGCAGATTTTAATAAAAACGAGGTGCTTGAAGAATGGCTGGTTAAAATTAACAAACGCAGCGAACAACAAATTTACAAAAGAAAAAACCTGAAACGCAGCGTCAAGGTTACTTTTGACAAAGTCAACTTTAACAATAAAGACAATGAGCAATTTGCCCATTTTACAGGAAGAGGAACTCCACGCAACAGGCTTTTTCTATTAGAAGCTAGCCGGAGAAACCTTAATTTTATTCCTGAAATTAACGATGTGTTTCACTGGTTTTCAAATCAGCTGAGAATCATATTCCCGAATACAAGAAATCACGGCCTCGAATTTAATCTACGGGAGGACAAAGACTTGTCGGAGGCTTTTACACGCTTCTTAAAATATTTTAATACTGGCATTGCGGAACTGTCAGTACAAAAAACAACCCCTGATATTTATTTAAAAGACCTGCCGGAAGACTTGATTAAAAATATTAAACAAAGTTTAAAACCCGGCAACAGGGGAATTGTTAACGCACAGGGGAACCGTAAGAATTATAGTTTTGAAAAAACAAAATCGGGGGATATTTATGCTCACAGGTTGACCGCAAAACATAAGAAAAAAGATGGGGATAATGTGTATTTTGAATTAAACGAAGAATCAGACGGCACAAACCGGTTGATTGATTTAATTCCATCCCTGCTTGACCTCAACCTCAATGATTCTGTCTATTTTATTGATGAGCTGGACCGCAGCATGCATCCCATTCTTACACGTGAAATTATTGACTATTTTTTAAGCTCATCAAAAGACACACCAAGTCAGTTAATTGCAACAACACATGAATCAAACCTGCTGGATTTGGACTTATTACGCCGTGATGAAATCTGGTTTGTTGAAAAAGATAAAGACAACAGTTCATCACTTTACTCCCTGCTTGAATTTAAACCCCGCAAAGAGACCAAAATAAAAAACGGATACCTGAATGGACGGTACGGAGCCATTCCCTTTTTGTCGAACCCTGAAGAATTAAACTGGTAATGCCACGCAAGAGAATTCCGTTCATAAGGCCTGAAAACAAAAGAGATGCACCGCTGATCATCATTGCTGCGGAAGGCAGGGAAACGGAAAGCCTGTATTTCAACAGTTTAAAAGAAAAATATGCAACAAGCAACATTCACGTTGTCATCATTGACCGTAAAACCGACAGCTCAAATCCGCAAAAGGTTATGGAGGCACTCGATAGCTTTGCGAAAAAATATGAAATCGCTGAGGATGACGAATTATGGATGGTCATTGACAGGGATTATCAAGCCTGGAGCGAAAAGGAGATCAGTTTTGTAGCCAGGCAATGTCATCAGAAAAAAGGATATAAATTGGGCTTAAGTAATCCGGCATTTGAATTATGGCTGCTTTTGCATGTTAAAAACATAAGCGATTATCCGGCGTCTGAAAAAGGAAAACTTTACAAAAACAAACGTCACGGAACAAGGCGTACATATCTGGAAAAAGAGCTTAGTAAGGTTTTACCCGGTGGATACGAAAAATCCAGGTACGATACGGCTTATCTGATACAAAATCTGGATATGGCAATCAGGCAGGCAAAAGTATTGGACACAAATTCCTGTGAACGCTGGCCAAATCATCTGGGTACCCGCGTTTATCGTTTAGCAGAAAAATTTAAAAAAGGAAAATAACACATTATGACATCAACCATCATATCAAAAGTCTGGAGTTTTGCCAACGTTATGCGTGATGACGGCATGGGTTATGGTGATTACCTGGAACAACTCACCTATTTGTTGTTCCTGAAAATGGCGGATGAGTATGCAAAACCTCCTTTCAACACAGAAATTAATATTCCTGAACATTGCAATTGGGGATCCATAAAAGACAAGCGCGGTACGGATCTTGAAAACCATTACATCACCGTTTTACGTGAGCTTGGAAAACAACCCGGCATTCTGGGCCAAATATTCACCAAGTCCCAGAATAAAATTCAGGATCCTGCCAAACTCAAACGACTGGTGAACCTCATAGATTCAGAAACCTGGGTAATGATGAGCTCGGATGTGAAAGGCGATATTTACGAAGGCTTACTTCAAAAATATGCCGAAGATACCAAAAGCGGTGCCGGCCAATATTTTACTCCCCGGCCGTTAATTCGCACCATGGTTAGATGCATGGACCCAGAGCCCAAAAAGAGCATTGCTGATCCGGCCTGCGGTACCGGCGGCTTTTTCCTGGCTGCTTACGATTACCTGGAAAAGAAAAAACTGGATAAAGACCAGAAAAAGTTCCTCAAACACCACACATTCAAAGGCAATGAAATTGTACCCGGTACCCGGCGCATGGGGCTTATGAACCTCTTCCTGCACAACATCGGCGAGATCACTGATGAATCTATCATTTCCGTTGAAGATTCCCTGCTGACAGATACAGGCGAGCGTTTTAATTACGTTCTGACAAATCCCCCTTTCGGGAAAAAGAGCAGCATGACCTTCACCAACGAATCCGGCAAGCAGGAAAAAGAAGAGCTGGTTTATAACCGGAATGACTTCTGGGCGACATCTTCGAATAAACAGTTGAATTTTGTGCAACACATTCACAACATGCTAAAGGCAGACGGAAAAGCCGCCGTGGTTTTGCCTGACAACGTGCTATTTGAAGGCGGAGCAGGGGAAACAGTAAGAAAAAAGTTGCTTGAAACCACCGATCTGCATACCATCCTCAGGCTGCCCACCGGTATATTTTACAAACCCGGGGTAAAAGCCAATGTACTGTTTTTCGATAACAAACCCGCACGTAAAGAGCCCTGGACAAAAGAAGTGTGGTTTTATGACTTGAGAACAAACAAGCATTTCACCCTGAAAGAAAATCCCATGAAAGATGCCGATCTGGAGGAGTTTGTTAAATGTTACAACCCCAAAAACCGTTTCAAACGCATAGAAACCTGGGCAGAAAACAACCCGGACGGTCGCTGGCGCAAATATTCATACGATGAAATCGTTAAACGCGACAAAACAAGCCTGGATATTTTCTGGATCAAAGACAAAAGCCTGGCAGACATGGATAATCTTCCCGATCCGGATATTTTGGCATACGAGATCATCGAAAACATCGAATCAAGCCTTGATTCATTTAAAGAGATCATGGATGATTTAAATGATGCTACCAAATAGCACCAAACCCAGATAACAAATTGTTAGTAACATTTTGTTACTTATTTTGCTGAGATAACAAAACAAATTATAATCAAAACTCTGTGTAATTCAGGAGATTTAAAAGATAAAGGGTACCTTTGTTACAAAGCGAAAGACACAGAAGGGCTAATTGGGAACTATTTCAGGACGCGCTAAGCCTCTTTTTAATAAGACAAAAAAAGCAGGGATAAATTCTGAAATTTATCTTTTCAATATCAAACACTTGGATTAACTTTGTAAAAAATTGATTCCATGGCTTTGTTACCCACATATGATGTAATTGTTGTCGGTGCCGGACATGCAGGATGTGAAGCTGCCGCTGCTGCTGCTAACCTGGGGTCATCTGTATTGCTTGTTACCATTGACATGAACAAAATTGCCCAGATGTCATGCAATCCGGCCATGGGTGGTGTAGCAAAGGGACAGATTGTAAAAGAACTGGATGCCCTTGGCGGATACAGCGGAGAAATCACTGACAAAGCCATGATACAATTCCGCATGCTGAACCGCAGCAAAGGCCCGGCCATGTGGTCACCGCGGGCACAATGCGACAGGATGGTTTACAGCATCACCTGGCGTGAATACCTTGAACAAATCCCTACGCTTGATTTCTGGCAGGGCAATGTCAAGGCATTGATGTTTGAAAACGATAAAATTGCGGGTGTAAAAACAACCCAGGATATTCCGCTATACGGAAAATCGGTAATTTTAACCACAGGGACTTTTCTCAATGGGTTGATGCATGTGGGACAGCACAAAGAAGAAGGCGGCCGGGCAGCCGAACCACCGGCCAAAGGACTCACACAACAATTGTCATCACTGGGATTTACCTACAACCGTATGAAAACCGGCACACCTGTGCGTATTGATGGCCGGACCGTTGATTTTAATAAACTCACCGAACAAAAAGGGGATGATGACATCCAATATTTTTCGTTTTTGCACTCAGGCCTGGAAAATCCCTATTTAAAACAGAGGTCTTGTTTCATTTGCGAAACAAGCAACGCAGTACATGAAATTTTGGGTGAAGGATTAAATGCCAGTCCGCTTTACGATGGCACCATCACAAGCATTGGGCCACGCTACTGTCCCAGCATTGAAACCAAACTCCAGACGTTTCCTGATAAAGACAGACATCTTCTTTTTCTCGAACCTGAAGGTGTAAATACAAATGAGTATTACCTCAACGGATTTTCTTCATCCCTTCCATGGGATGTACAGCTCAAAGCACTCAGGCAGATCAAGGGATTTGAACATGTCAAAATTTATCGTCCGGGTTATGCCATTGAATACGATTTCTTCCATCCCACCCAACTGCATGCCAGCATGGAAACAAAAGAAGTTGCGAACCTGTACTTTGCCGGTCAGATCAATGGCACTACAGGGTATGAAGAGGCCGGAGCACAGGGCATCATAGCCGGCATCAATGCACATCAGAAATTAAATAAAAAGGATGTTTTCACCCTTAACAGGGATCAGGCATATATCGGCGTACTCATTGATGATTTGATAACCAAAGGTGTTGATGAACCCTACAGGATGTTCACATCAAGAGCAGAATACCGGATATTGCTGCGCCAGGACAATGCGGATGTACGTCTCACAGAAATTTCACATAGATTGGGATTGGCTTCTGAGCAGCGCATGCAAAAACTTGAGAAAAAAATAAAACAACGGGATGAATTGGTAGAATTTACAAAACAATTTAGTTGTAAACCGGAATATATTAACCCTAAACTTCAATCACTTGGAACATCACCGTTGAAGCAAAAAATGAAATTAAAAGATATTCTCGCGAGGCCACAGGTACATTATACAGATATGGAAGAAGTCATCCCACAATTAAGAAATAAAATCGCTTCATTTGATGTTCCGTCAGAAATACGGCAAGCAGCAGAAGTACAATTGAAATACAGTGGATATATTGAGCGCGAAAAATTGCTGGCAGATAAAATGCATCGTCTCGAAAACATAAAAATTCAAGGCATAAATTACGATAAGATTGAGTCATTATCAACTGAGGGAAAACAAAAATTAAAAAAAATACAACCGGTGACCATTGGACAAGCAAGCAGAATAAGTGGCGTATCCCCTTCAGATATAAGCGTTTTGCTTGTTCACCTTGGACGTTAAATTTAATTGTTCCACGTGAAACAATTTAAAATTAGATATTATGAAAACAATAAAAGGAAAATTGGTAGATATCGTTGAAAAGCGCATTTATGATGCTGCTGTTGATATTGAAAATGGTAAGATCAAACATATCGAGAAAATCAATGAGCCACAGGAACACTATATAATGCCAGGCTTTATAGATTCCCATGTGCATATTGAAAGTTCAATGTTAAACCCTGCAGAATTTTCAAAACTTGCCATACAACATGGTACCATAGCAACCGTTTCAGATCCGCATGAAATTGCCAATGTTTGTGGAATTGAAGGCGTCAATTACATGATAAGGGATGCTGAGAAAACACCGCTAAAATTGCATTACAATGCCCCAAGTTGTGTGCCGGCTACAGATTTTGAAACATCCGGTTACGTTATTGATTCAAAACAAATTAAAAGTTTGCTTCAAAAGGATAAAATTGTTGCTTTGGGTGAAATGATGAATTTTCCAGGCGTTATTCATAATGATCCTGAAGTACATGCAAAAATTAAAGCGTCACTCGATAACAATAAACCTGTGGATGGACATGCCCCGGAAGTAACAGGTAAAGATGCCGAAAAATATATCAATGCCGGTATTTCTACCGATCATGAATGTGCAAGCCTTGATGAAGCGCTTGAAAAAATCAATAAAGGTATGTTCATTCAAATTCGTGAAGGATCAGCAGCCAAAAATTTTGCTGCTTTGCATTCTTTACTGTCATCACATCCGGACAAATGTATGTTATGTACTGATGACAGCCATCCCGATGATTTGATACAGGGCCATATCAATAAAATCGTATTAAGGGCAATTAATGCCGGACATAACTTGTTTGATGTGCTGAGAGCTGCTTCGTTAAATGCCATTGAACATTACAATCTTAATGTTGGATTGTTACAAAAGGGAGACCCTGCGGACTTTATAAAAATAGATTCCCTGGATAATTTCGACGTTATTTCAGCCTATATTGATGGTGAAATTGTTTACGATAACAACCGCGTCATGTTTCAGGTTGATGAAACTGAACCCATAAATACATTTAATTTATCTCAAAAATTTGATGAAAAAGATTTTGAAATTGTATCAAGCGCTTCACGCTTCAAAATAATTCAGGCATTTGATGGTTCATTATTAACAGATATGTTTGAACACAGCCTTCCAAAATTAAATGGGAAATTACAACCAGATCCGCTTAGTGGTATCAACAAAATTTCGGTGATTAACAGGTACAATGAAGATACAACGCCAGTAACAGGTTTCATTCAGGGATTCAGTATAAACCATGGTGCCATTGCTTCTACCGTTGCACATGATTCCCATAATATTGTAACCATTGGTGCTGATGACAGCAGCCTTGCAAAAGTTGTCAACAAACTTATTGAATCAAAAGGCGGGCTAGCGCTTACTGACGGTAATGAAGTTTTTCATTTGCCTTTGCCGGTTGGTGGATTAATGTCTGACAAGAACGGTGCGTTTGTTGCAGAAGCCTATAAAGCCTTAAATAAAAAATCAGCAGATATCGGGTGTAGTTTGAATGCCCCGTTTATGACAATGGCCTTTATGGCGCTTCTCGTGATCCCAAAACTAAAAATTGGTGACAAAGGGCTGTTTGATGTTTCAACATTCTCGTTAACAAAGCTTGAAGCTGATTAGTTCCACGTGGAACATTTAGACATATTTCGCTCTATTCCAAACATCGCTTGATCTGAAAATTAACTATCTTTGCTATTGAACATGGTGAAAAAGTTCAAAATCCCATGTTCAAAATCCAAAACAGCTCATGGTATTTTTTTGATTTTAATTTTTGGGGGTTGAACTTTGGATTTTTTCAGTGATTTCTAAAAACACGATTTTTTAAATTTATAAACATTTATTATTTTTGAAGAAACATTTACGATTATGAGAGCAGTTATTCAAAGGGTAAAAAACGCTAAAGTGACAACAGACAATAGGGTAGAAGGTGAAATTAAAAAGGGCTTATTTATCCTTTTAGGTGTTACTAAAGCTGATTCGCCGGAAGATGCGCTTTGGTTAAGCAATAAAATTCATAAACTGCGCATTTTTGAAGATGAAAACCGGAAAATGAACCGTACAATTTCCGATGTTGATGGTAACTATTTGGTTGTAAGCCAGTTTACCTTACATGCTTCTACAAAAAAAGGCAACAGGCCATCATTTATAAAAGCCGCCAAACCACCTAAAGCAACAGATTTATACAAGGATTTTGTTGAAAAACTTGAAAACCTGTCGGGCAAAAAGGTGGAAACAGGGGATTTTGGTGCATATATGTATATTGATATGTGTGCTGATGGCCCCGTTACCATATTGATGGATTCTAAAAACCAAGAATGATATGACTGACAGGTTTGTATTTATTGTTTTCCTCACCATGCTTATGTTCCATGTGCATTCATGTACAGATGATAATATCGACAGCGGGGTAAAAGGATACATCGAATTTGCTGAAGTTGATTGTGATACCCCAAGTGAATTCTGGAATTATCAGCCATATAACGGCAAAGTTTATGCTGTTCCCTATGATTCTGTTTCAGGATATGGAAATTATACCAACATCTCTGACAGCACAGAAGCCGAAGATGGTGAATTTACCATTGGGCTGTCACCAGGTCATTACTACATTTATATTGAAGAACATCAACAATTCAATGATGATAACCATATTGTAGTGTATTTGAACCAGGTAACTGAGCCTGATTTGCGATTTCATAAATGCATTTGAACAATCGCCATAATCTTTCTCGCTAACTGATTCAATACTTAGCCCTTAAAGCTATATTTAATATATTATATTTAATAACTAAATATAAACATATCACCTGATATTTTCAGATCACTATTTATTTATTTTGTTTTATTTAAAACAAAAAATTTTTGTGAAAAATATATTACATTTGTTTCCAAACCAAGTTTGTTAAGTTATGAAAAAATCACTTTTTATCTCATTGGCAGTCTTGATGTTAACCCCTGCTTTATTTGGTCAGACAGGCAAAATAAGTGGAAAAGTTATTGACGCCAATGATGAGCCTCTATATGGTGTAAACGTAACGATCGAAAAACAAGATGATGATTTTACAACCGGTGGCATCACTGATTCTGAAGGGAAATTCAGCTTTGAATTAAATCCGGGAATGTACCTCGTAGAATTTCAGTATGTCGGTTATGCTAAAACTGATGAAACCGTTGAAATAAAACCTGGTGAAACCAAAAATGTGCAAATTATCCTGCATCAAAAGAAGGAAATCATTGAAGATGTGGTTGTGAGCTCATCTAAATATGAACAAAAATTGTCTGATGTGGTCACGTCTATGGAAGTCATTAAACCAAAAATGATTGAAAACACCAATACCAATAATATGCAGGATGCGATAAGTAAAGTACCGGGTGTTGAAGTTAATGACAAGCAAACCAGCATAAGGGGAGGTAGCGGTTGGTCTTATGGTGCCGGTAGCCGTGTCCTTGTGCTTGTTAATGATCTGCCAATACTGTCTGCTGATGCCGGCGATGTAAAATGGAATTATATGCCTGTTGAAAATGTGTCCCAGGTTGAGGTCCTGAAAGGAGCATCCTCTGTACTTTATGGCTCATCAGCAATGAATGGGGTTATTAACATTCGTACGGCTTATCCCACTGAAAAATCAAAAACAAAAATTATTTATAATGTTGGATTTTATAATGAACCAAAACAACCTGTACAACGATTAAACGGTAAAACCTGGGACACAAGATTATACACCAATGAAAATTTCTATACCAAAGACTCATCACATGTTGCGATACCAATGCGGGAAGAGGTATATTATTGGGTGAATAAACCGATGTTTGGTGGACTGAGCTTTTCACATCAGCAACAATTCGGGCATTTAGACTTTGTTATATCAGGTAAACATTATGCAGACGAAGGATACCGTACCAAGGATTACAACAAACGTACACGTTTAAATACCAACCTTCGTTACAGAAGCAAAGGCATTGATGGATTGGCTGGAGGGGTAAATGCCAGTTTTATGGCCACAGAAAAAATCGACTTTTTGTTGTGGAAATCCGAAAAACTGACTGATGTTAATGATAACGATTCTGTGGTTATTTATCCTTATCGTGCACGGGAAAATTCTGCATATGTCAATGAAGCAATAAGGTTTAACATTGACCCTTTCATATATTATTATAAAGAAAACGGCTCCAGATACAGTATTCGCACTCGGTATTTTCAAAACAAAAACCGTATGCCGTCAGATACACTTAAAAATATAAAAAGTGAAATATTTTACGGTGAGTACCGTTACCAGACAGATATTGCCAATAACGCCAAATTGGCAGCTGGTGGTGTAAATTCATATTCCGAGGTTATATCAAACCTTTATGGAGATCATTTTAGCAATAACCTTGCCGGCTACGTACAATTAGACAATAATTTTGGGGCATTGAAAACCTCTGTGGGTGTACGAGCAGAATATTACAAGGTGGATACGGCTCAAACTGAATCAATGGTTGATATTGAAATGGGGAATGAAATTATAGAAATCCCTGTCAAACCTGTTTTCAGGGCCGGGGCAAATTACCGGCTTGCAGAATATACCAATATCAGGGCAAGTATAGGCCAGGCATACAGGTTTCCCAGTATAGCAGAAAAATATACTGCCACGGCTTTTGCTGGCATTCTTAACATTTTTCCCAACCCACATCTGGAAAGTGAAACAGGATGGAATGTTGAAGTTGGTGGCAGACAGGGATTCCGAATTGGTAAAGGCTGGACTGGTTTTGTGGACATGTCAACTTTTTATTCCCGTTATAATAACATGATGGAGTTTTCATTTGGCCTTTTCGATCCTGAAACTTATAAGCCCCTGCCAGATTCAGTGGCTCCATCAATGGAAGAGAATGTAGGATTTCAGTCCAAAAATGTCGGGGATGTTCATATTGCTGGCATGGACTTTTCTGTTTCTGCAAATGGGGAATTATACGAAGGCCTGGATGTAACTCTTTTTGCCGGATATACTTACCTGAATCCGGTTAATATATACGATAATGAACAGCAAAAACAAGACATATATGCAACAAAAAACAGGGATACCGATTATTTAAAATACAGATATAAGCATAGCATTAAAGGAAACATTATCCTTGAATACGGTGTCCTGTCTACCGGCGTTTCGATGAAATACCACAGCCCGGTTTTAGCTGTTGATAATGTATTTGTAGCACAAGATCCGGGTAAACAGGTTTTTAATAATCTAATTTTAAATGGATATGCTGATTATTATGCATATCACAAATATAAGCCCTTATTGACCTATGATATGCATATCGGCTGGCAAATGAATGAAACCATTAAAAGTTCATTTGTGGTCCGTAATTTATTTAATACTGAATTTATAGAGCGCCCAGGCAATATGCTCCCGCCACGCACAATATCATACCAATTTACCGCTGAGTTTTAGTGTTTTTGCTTTCTTGTAAAGCTTTTACCGGTTCAAGCCCTGTGTATGTGCCTTCCTGGATAGCTTTTAGTACTGCTCCTCCTCCGGTAAAGATATAGTATTTCGGATGGTCAATAGCGACAATATACAATCCCGGTAATAAACGTTTAAGTTCCTGCATGGTATCACCACCACCGTATAGCTTTACTGCCTCAGGGTTAGAATCTGTCAATTGATCCAGGGCAATGGTTCCTTCATTAAAATGGGGTGTAAACCCCATGACAGCATTTATAAAAACTGTTGATGCCGATAAAAATACATCACGAACTTTGTCTTCCTCAAAGGACTCTGGAGCTACATCCAACACATAATTCAGTTTTTGCCCTTTCTTAAGGTCTTTGACATTATGAATCCGGAATTTTCCTTCTATTTTTCCGTCAAGTGTGTCAGATTCTACAATATAATCAAGTTCAATTATTTTGTTTTGGTAGTTTTTGGCATATTCAACAAATTCTGTGGCAAGTTTTAAATTATCTTCATCTACACCTTTTATGCTTACCCCGTATTTTGCACACAGGTAAGCATTATAAATTACACCTCCCAGCACAAGTTTATCAGCAATTTCCAGTAATGCATACAGGGAATCAATTTTGGTATCCATTTTACTTCCTGCTACCACGGCCACAAATGGTTTTTTGGCATCATAGATTCTGTGCAGGTTGGTAATTTCTTTTTGCATCAAGTAGCCGGCGTAACTTGGCAGGTACTTATTTACACCCACTGTTGATGCATGAGGTTGCCATGAACCAAACGCATCATTGACAAAAACATCAGCCAAACCCGCTAATTGCAGTGCAAAACGGTCTGCCGTTTCACCTTCGGCTTCTTCGCCGGCAAACCATCTCGTATTAGGCAGGTAAATACCATCTATATCACCTTTTCGAAGGTCTCTGATCAAATGATTTACAGATGTCTCAATACCAAGATATCCCTGATTCCCATGTTCAACAAAATCGGGAATTTTGATATCAATATGCAGTTTATTATTGAGATAATCAACAATTGGCTTAACAGAGGTGTCTTCACTTATCTTAATCTCTCCGGATTTTTTATCCTTTGGCCGGCCAACGTGAGTCATTAAAATTATCTTTCCCCCTTTGGCATTGATGTGATACAAGGTGCCAATTGTCATGTCAATCCTGTAAGGGTCATGAATTATCCCTTTTTTTACCACGTTATGGTCAACCCTTACCAATACCACCTTGTCTTCAAGGTTGGCATCCTGTATTTTCGGAAGATCAATTTTTTCCATATTTTTTTATTTTACTAACAATTAAAATCAGATTTTAGTTCGTATCGCTTTTATACTTGGTAATTCATTTCCTTCAAGATACTCGAGTAAGGCACCACCAGCAGTTGATACATAAGAGATTTTGTGTGATAGTCCATAGCGTTTTAAAGCAGCGATTGAATCTCCTCCCCCAACCAATGAAAAAGCACCATTATCTGTGGCCCTGGCAGTTGCAAGTGCAATTTTTATTGTACCGTTGCTAAAGTGTGGCATTTCAAAAACACCCATGGGCCCGTTCCATAATACCGAGCGTGAATTTTCAATGATTTTTGTAAACGTAGCAGCAGATTTTACGCCGATATCCAGCCCCTGCCATCCGTCCGGAATCCGGTTAGCCTGACCATGCCTTATTGTTGCACCGTTGTCAAAACTGTCAGCAACCAAACAGTCTGTTGGCAAATACAGTTTTACATTGCTGTGAGCAGCAAGTTCCAAAATTCGTACCGCCTTTTTTAGCACTTCATCCTCAACAATGGAATCTCCTACTTGCCCGCCCATTGCCTTGATAAAACTATATGCCAGGCCACCACCAATGATAATATTGTTTACTTTATCGATCAATGCCCGCACAATGTCAATTTTGGTAGAAACTTTTGAGCCACCAATTATCGCAGTAAAAGGCTTTTCGCCTTTATACAATATACGGTCAATATTCCGCATTTCATTTTCAACCAGGTAACCCAGCATTTTATCATCAGGAAAAAATCTAGTGATGGTGTATGTTGATGCATGTGCCCTGTGTGCCGTACCAAAAGCATTGTTAACATAGGCATCTCCCAGCCTGGCAAGTTGTTCGGCAAACTTTTCCGACCCTTCTGTTTCTTCTTTTGTAAACCTTAGGTTTTCAAGCATTAAAACTTCCCCCGGCTGCAGTTGTTTGACAATTTTTTCAGTATCAGTTCCGCGGCATTTATCAGCAAATTTCACATTGGTGCCCAACAATTCAGAAACATATGGGATGATATGTTTTACAGAATACTTCATGTCTCTTTCGCCCTTGGGCCTGCCAATATGGGTAAGCAGTATAATACTGCCTCCCTCGGCCAGTATTTTTCTGAGTGTAGGAATGGCTGTACGAATACGAGTATCATCAGTAATGTTATTTTTTTCATCCATTGGCACATTGAAATCCACCCTTACCAATACTTTTTTATTCCTGAAATCATAATCATCAATATTGTAGGAGTCTTTAATGGCTTTTATACTTGGCAGTTTTTTACCCTCGATGTATTCGAGTAAAGCACCTCCGGCAGTAGATACATAAGAAATCTTATGTTCAAGCGCGTATTTTTTTAAGGCTGATGTGCTGTCTCCGCCACCCACGAGTGAATAAGCACCTTTATCAGTAGCCCTGGATACAGCCAGACCGGTTTTGAGTGTCCCATAGGAAAAATGATTCATCTCAAATACACCCATAGGTCCGTTCCACAAAATACTAGCTGAATTCAGAATAACCTGTTCAAATATTTCTGATGTTTTCACGCCAATGTCCATGCCAATCCATTCTTTTTTAATTTTAGTAATGGGAACATGTTCAATGCTTGCTTCATTGCTGAATTCATTGGCTATAAGCACATCTTCCGGCAAATAAATCGTTACGCCTTTTGTCTTTGCTTTTTTAAGGATGTTTTTGGCAACATCAATATAATCATCATCAACCAGGGATTTGCCGATTTCTATGCCTTTGGCTTTTAAAAAGGTAAAAACAATTCCGCCACCGATAATCAGATTGTCCACTTTTTCCAATAAAGCTTCAATGATGTTGATTTTTGTGGAGATTTTGGCCCCACCAATGATGGCTGTAAACGGAGATTCTGCTTTTTTTAGCAGGCTGTCAATGTTTTTGATTTCTGATTCTACCAAATAACCAAACATTTTATCGTATGGAAAATATTTGGCTATGGTGTAGGTTGAGGCATGTGCCCTGTGTGCCGTACCAAAAGCATTGTTAACGTAAGCTTCTCCCAGTTCTGCCAGTTGTTTTGCAAATGTTTCATCACCATTTTTTTCCGCTTTATGAAACCGCAGGTTTTCAAGCAACAAAACTTCTCCGGGTTTAAGTTCTTCTGCCATTTTCCTTGTTTTGCTGCCGATGCAATCCGGTGCCACTTTTACCTCACGACCCAGCAAATTTTCAAGGTATCCGCTGATGTTTTTAACACTCAATGATTCATCAAATTTCCCTTCCGGACGGCCCAGGTGCGTCATAATAATAACAGCGCCACCTTCTGACAGGATTTTCTGTAAAGTGGGAACAGCTGTTACAATACGTGTATCATCTGCAATGGTGTTATTTTCGTTAAACGGAACGTTGAAATCAACACGTACCAAAACTTTCTTGCCATCAAAAGAATAATCATCAAGGTATAACATAGCCTAAAAGATATAATTGAATAAATCAATATGTAATTTTAAGGTATAAAATTAACAAAAATTAACAGAGTTAACAACCAAGTGTTCTGATGGTTTAAAGTATGCCCCCGGCATAATCATAATATAAATTTTATCCAGTGGGATGGCCTAAAAAGCCTGCAAATGCTATATTTTGAAATTTACATGAACATCATTAAGTTTGACGGGTAAAAAACAAATTTCATCTACACATGAATGCTTCATCTTTACTTAACAGGATTGACAATAAGTTTGATTCATTGGTAAACAAAATTGGTAACAAACCCTGGCTATTCTTAATCCTGATTATTATTATTAATGTTTTTCTTAAAGCTTACAATTTACACGGTGCATCCCTTTGGTTCGATGAAGTGTCACAAATCAATATGTCGCTGTCTTCTTTTAAGGATATAATTTCCAATTCTTTTGACACCCCAAACGGGCTTTTATATACTGTAATTCTGAGTTTTTGGATGAAGTTATTTGGAATCGGAGAAGTAGCGACCCGTTCATTATCGGTAATTTTCAGCGTTGTAACTGTTCCTTTTATTTTTTTCTTTGCCCGTAAACATTTTAACGCATTCACGGCAATCTTTGCAAGCTTAATGTTCACTGTTTCTCACCTTCATTTATATTATTCGCACGAGGTCAGAAGCTATACCCTTGTTTCTTTATTGGTTGTAATTTCATTTTATGTATTTTTAGACATTATTCATGAGCCAAAGCGACACAAAACAATTATACTTGTTATAATCAACACCCTTTTACTATATACGCACTTAACATCAATACTAATATTTGCGGCACAAGGGCTATACATAATTATTTACCCCAAACATCCAAAAAAGATATGGCCAATAGGTCTGTCGTTCATAATACCTGTCCTGTTTTTAAGCGTTTGGTTTTTCAACAATACCTGGTTTGGAGGGGATGAGACTACCTGGGGCTCCGTTCCTTCAATCAGGAATTTTTTTAATATGTTTATAAGTTTTGCAAACAAGGGCAATTCAATTATCCTGGGTGTTCTTTTAGTATTGTATTTTTGGTATCTCAGAAAAAACAGGGAAATCCCGGTTAAAGTTGAAAATTTTCAGAAAAAAACACTGTTTCTTTTATTTTGGGCTGTAGTGCCGGTTATTATTATGTATCTTGCATCAATATGCTATAATCCGAGGTTCACAGCAAGGTATATGCTATATGCTTCTATAGGGTTATATTTACTGTTACCTTTTATTGCCTCGGATAATCGCTTCCCAAATAAAATCAAAGTGTTTGTTTTGGGGGTTTTTGTCATTATCTCGGGATTAACATTAAATCTTAACCCGGATAAAAATGAAGATTGGAAAGGGGCAATCAACTACTATCAAGACATAAAAACACCTAACAGTGCTACCATCGTTTCAGCATGGTACCAGTGGGTAACATTTTCTTATTATAACAATCCCGGTTATTTTAAGGAATATGATGACCCACCGGCGTTAATGGAAACACTATCAACTGAAAATATTTACTTTACAAATGGAACGGGAATTCTTAAACAGATATCCCTGGATGATAAGGAAAAAATAATACTGATTTTAAGCCATTATAAGGTAGTTGACCCGGATCAGAAGCTACTTAACCATTTTAAAGAAAATTATATAGAAACCGGGGAATCAGAAAATTTCCCGGATATCAGAATTCGTGTTTTCACAAATCCTCCAAATGAGTAATATTGAGTTTCAGAACCCATGGTCCTGTTACTATATTTTCATAATTTAATACCGTAAAATAAAATGTCTTTAAAAAGCACCAAATAACAAATGTCAAATAACAAATAAACTCCAATCCCCAATTCCCAAACTCCAAATCAGCAACCTGGGATTGTTTTAATCATTAGAATTTTGATTTTGGAATTTATTTGTGATTTAATCATACGACAAGTCAGGATTCCTGATGTTACTGACCTACTAACTCAATCTCCCCATGTACTCCGGTCAAGGCTGCGGTATTGTATTGCCTCAGAAATATGTTCACTGCGTATGGATTCGGAGTCATCCATATCTGCAATGGTGCGGGCAACCTTCAGAATTCTGTCATAAGCCCGGGCTGAGAGGTCAAGCTTTTCCATTGCTGTTTTTAAAAGCATGTTGGCAGTATCATCTACGGCACAAAATTTTTGCATGATCTTGGTTGTCATCTGAGCATTACTAAAAATACTGGAAAAACTTTTAAACCGGTCGGATTGTATTTCGCTGGCTGTAACAACCCGTTTTCTGACGGTTGCACTGTTTTCTCCCGGTGGTGTTTTGGCGAGCTTATTGAATTCAACAGGAATTACTTCCATGTGTATATCTATTCTATCCAGGAGGGGACCGGAAATCTTTGCCAGGTATTTTTGTATCATCCCAGGCGAGCAGTTACAATCCCTTGTCGGATGGTTATAATATCCACATGGGCAGGGGTTCATGCTGGCAACAAGCATAAGGCTTGCCGGGTATTCCACTGTGAATTTGGCGCGGCTTATTGTAACTATTCTGTCCTCAAGCGGTTGCCGTAATACTTCAAGTACTGTGCGTTTAAACTCAGGTAATTCATCCAGAAATAACACGCCGTTATGGGCAAGGGAAATTTCACCGGGTTGCGGGTGATTTCCCCCACCGACAAGTGCCACATCTGATATGGTGTGATGGGGTGAGCGAAATGGCCTGCGGGTAATCAAAGACGTATCCTTTCCGATTTTTCCGACGACAGAATGTATTTTTGTGGTTTCAAGGGCTTCATCCAGTGTAAGGGGTGGCAAAATTGATGACAAGCGTTTGGCAAGCATAGTTTTACCTGCGCCCGGCGGGCCTATCATGATCAGATTGTGACCACCGGATGCGGCAATTTCCATTACCCTTTTAACATTTTCCTGTCCGCGGACATCAGAAAAATCAGCGTCATATTCATTAATGGTACGTTCAAACGTTTTTTTCAGGTCCACTTTGGTTTCTTCAAGGGCAATTTTGCCATCGAAAAAATCAATGACTTCCGTGATATGTTCCACACCGTAAATATCAAGGTCTTCTACAACAGCTGCTTCTTTGGCATTTGATTTTGGCAAAATAAAACCATCAAGTCCGGTTTCTTTGGCTTGCAGAGCAATAGGCAGCACCCCTTTAATCGGTAAAATGCTCCCATCAAGTGATAATTCACCCATGATCATAAACCTTTGCATACGATCAGCTTTTATTTGCTCCGAAGCCCCAAGTACACCGATAGCCAATGGGAGATCATAAGCAGATCCTTCTTTACGCAGATCGGCAGGTGCCATATTGATGACAATTTTACGCCCGGGCCATTTATATCCATTGTTACCAAGGGCTGCTATTATCCGCTGCTGGGATTCTTTTACAGCGTTATCAGGTAAGCCAACCAAATGAAATTCATATCCTTTGGTTGCATCTGTTTCTATGGTCACAATATGTGCATCAATCCCATAAAATGCACCACCATAAGTTTTTACAAACATAGTCTATTATTTGCGGCTTAAATTAATCAATCCCGCCAAAATAAACAAAAAAAGGCGCTTATTTATAAAAAAAGCGCCTTAGTCTGATTTTTGTTAGATTGTACTAGTCTTCGGGATGTATTGCCTCTACGGGACAAACATCTGCACATGCACCGCAGTCAGTGCATACATCAGGATCTATTACATATGGATCCCCTTCTGAAATTGCTTCTACGGGACATTCATCTATGCAGCTTCCACAAGCTGTACAATCTTCTGTAATTACGTAAGCCATTATTTTAGTGTTTTTAGGTTAATACAATTACAAACTTAAACTTTGTTTTTTGAATTGTAAAACTTTTTATGGTAATTATCCCGTAATTTATATTCATTTTAAATAATGCTTTTTTGACCTAATAGCCAGCATTTTAAATATCTCTGATTGATGTTCTGATTTTTAAAACAAAACACAAACATGAGTAATGTCATTAATTAATTATGAGTTTGTCGGTTTGAATCGCATTTTTTCCGTTAAATATTCTGAAAATATACACACCCCGTGATAATTCTGATAAATCAAACATGGTTGAATGACCAGTAAACGACATTTCTTTAACCGTCTTACCATATATATCGCTAATGGTTAATTGATAAGTCCCATATTTTCCAGGTTTAACATAAAGTCGTGATTGTGTGGGATTGGGATACACACTGCATTCAATTTTTTCTGTTGGAATTGATGAAACATGTTGTACGGCATTATCCTGAAGCAGCCATAAATTGGGATCAAATACAAGGCTGTCAACAATACGGTTTTCAGGAATTTCGTTTATCACGCTGTAATCATCTTGTGGTAGTTGTATTTTTAAACTGTCGCCGTTTTCGAAATAAAGCATATATTCCGGCGGAATCGTGAACAATGGGGCATGAGGGCAGGAACCCTCCTGGGTAGTGTTTATATATACGGTATCATTGACCTGGTACCATTCAATATCATAGATTGGATATCCCTCCCCGTAATACCATTGATCAAAAAAGGCATCGAACTCCATGCCGCTGACACCTTCGAGTACCGATTTAAAATCTTCCCCTGTGGCTACCGAATCACCATAAACATCCAAATATGATTGTAGTACATCAAAAAACACCTCATCACCCAGCAAATAACGAATCATATGAACCAGCATTCCACCTTTTTTGTATGTCAGATAGTAATCAAAAATACGCTCGGGATCACCAACTTCACTGAAAGGTACATATACAGAACTATCGTTGTATTCTTTTGCATATTCTGCATTCAGCTCCAGCCAGTTTTGTGATTCTTCTTCTGTCCTTAATGCCTGTGAAGTAAGGTATTCAGAGTAAACAGCAAAGCCCTCATTGATCCAGATATCCTGCCAGGTAGCACAGGTGATGTAATTGCCGAACCATGAGTGCCCCAATTCATGGGCTACCAAATTAAACCTGAATCCTCCCAGACTTGTCATGGTTTGATGTTCCATACCACCATTAAGCTCAACCACACAATGACCGTATTTTTCTGCATGATGTGGATAAAGGCCAAAATAATCTGATTGAGCCTCTATCATATCACCGGTTCTCAATATATCATCTTCATAATAAGTGAGATAATAAGGAGAATCGTAAATAAAATTTTGTACCAAAACAGAATCTGTTCCCTCAGGATAGCAATAAAATGAATAATCCTGATAATTGCCAATGGCTACGGAAATCAGATAATAATCAATGGGGTAATTTGATTTCCATTCGTAACGGGTTGTGCTGTTTCCCATATCAGTGGTGTCTGTGAGCAACCCGTTGGAGCCAGCCATAAGGTTATCAGGAACAGTAACATATACCCATGATGAATCTGCTTTATCTGTCAGGTCTTGTTTTACAGGAAACCACCCCATGGCATCATAAGGCTCAGACAAGCTGTAAGTTGTTGTTTCGTCAAGTATAGCATATGTGCGGTTGAACATCCCGTAAGGGGGTGTACCGGCATAATCAACCTCAACTGTATGCGATGACCTTTTTGTAGATTTTGACAAGGGAATGGTAAGCGTATCCGTGTCATGGGTAAAACTCACCGGGGTACCATCCAACCTGACTTCTGCAACATTCAGTTGATTGGCAAGGTCAAGTTCAATTTCTGTCAGACCCGGTGATGTGGTTTCAAAATCTATACGGGCAGTCCCCTCTACATCTATGGATTCATTGTCCATTACGAGGTCAAGAAAATAAAATGTCACATCGTAATCATCATTAGATCGTTCATTTACATTATATGCGGCATTCAGCGCCCGGTATTTATAAGCATCAGGCGACTCTGTTGCATGTTGTGCATAGCCAAAATTAATGGTCAACATAATAATGAATAAAAGTGTACGAGTTTTCATATTTTTGATTTATTAGTTTACCTACTGCCCACTGCCAACTGTCCACTGCCTACTTTTTTACTGCCTACTGCCAACTGTCTACTGCCTACTTTTTCATTGCCTACTGCCTACTGTCTACTGCCAACTTTTTTACTGCCTACTGCCAACTGTCTACTGCCAACTATTTACTGCCTACTGCCTACTGCCAACTGCCTACTGCCTACTTTTTTACTCCCTACTGCCAACTTATTTCCCTCTTGGCATGTATTTTTCAGGATTCTCCACCGTATGATTTAGCATTCGCCCTACTTCTTCAGATTTGCTGAGAAGTTCGTTATATTCCTTTATTGAGATGTATTTGCATTCCTTTGAAAAGTCCAGAGAAACCTGTGTTTCTGAATTCTCCATGTCCGCATCACTCATTTTGCTGGTAAAGTGTTTAGGATATTGCCGTTTCCGGTATCCCTCCCCAATTGCCCTACAAACCGAACGCGATGATCTTCTGATTTGATCAGTCAGTGCATACTTTTCTTCTTGTGGAAACTTCTTAGTGATGTGAAAAATTTCCATTGCCAATGCAAATGCCTTTTGATATACAATTAATGCTCTAAAATTATTTTCCATATTTTTGATTTATTAGTTTGCC
>JBNJGX010000001.1:0-15168 GCA_051748025.1 Bacteroidota bacterium | reverse complement strand
CGTCCTGATCATAGGTATGTGAAGGGTTTTGTTCGTCACTGGACTGTCCGTCGCCAAAGTCCCACAACCACGATGATGGGTAATTATCGGATATATCGGTGAAATCAATGGTTTTGTAATCATTTTCATTTTGAGTGTGAATAAAATCCACTTTCAGGCATTGCCATAACAATTCAAAACCTGCTTCAGTTACGCCGCCGTCTGTAACCTGGCGGACAAGGGCCTTTCCCTCGGTGGTAATGATGCTGCCGGAGGGCAGATTGTTATTACAGAATTCACCCAGCACGTATCCGCTGTAAGGAATCAACTCGTCAAATATTTCAATCCGGTCATAATCACATGTGCCATTTGGGCCTTCTTCTACATCAAAACTCAAAAAAGTCAATTCGATTTGATCGGCATCTGCCGGCATTATTTTTACAAGGCCGTTGGTGTTGTTGGTATAATTTGCATTGTCACCACCATCGTCGAACAAGTGGCCTTCACAGCACAACTGGTCAGAACCATAGCTTGACTGCGGCATATTCAATTCCGCTGTATTATCAGGATCAAAGTTAATGAAATCTGTTTTTGTTTCGGTCACATCATCGCAGAGTGCGGATGTTCCGGTAAGACTAACGGTATAATTGCCTCCACTTTCATATGTATGTACAGGATCTGGTTCATTTGAAAAAGTGCCGTCACCGAAATTCCATTCAAAACTTTCAAGATCATCACTGAGGTTGGTGAATTGTATTTCGGTTGGCTGGCATGCCTGGTTAACATTGCTGGTAAAATCCACCACAAGGTCTTCCGGAGAAATGTCAACTGACTTGACAATTGAATCTGCACCCAGCTCATTGGTAACAACGAGTTTTACATCATATGTTCCCAATGCTTCGTAGTTATGTGTGGGAGCAGGCTCCGTACTGCTGTTTCCATCACCAAAGTCCCAGGTATAACTGTCCGGTGCACCACTTGATGTACTGCCAAATAAAACCTCACCCTGACAGGCATTCATCACCGAAGCAGAAAAATCTGCCACAGGTGGTGCCACCAGCTCAAACAGGTCAGACTCATACAAACCGCGCCCGTATGTTGCAGCCCTGAGTTTGTTAACATTATACTGTATCTCCAGCTCATTGACAATGACATTGGGCATTCCCTGACTGAAATTTGTCCATGCAGGCATGCTGCTGTTACGATAGAAAACACCAAGATCGGTGCCGACATACAATGCATTGTTTGAATTTTCTTCATATACAATACAATTGGCCGGAATATTGGGCAGGCCGTCAGAATAATTTTGCCAGTTACTGCCGCCATTATCAGAATAATAAACTTTTTCCCCATCTGAATACCCGCTCAAAGTAAGCCAGAGTATATCAGGGTTTGTTGGACTGATCGTAATATAGGTGATTGAATTATCAGGCAAACCACCGCTGATATTTGTCCAGGTACCCCCACCATTTGTTGTTTTATAAATATCATCATAAGTGGCAGCATAAATCACATCCGGGTCAGATTTAGCTATGGCAATTGATTGCAGATTAGTTCCATCGGTAAGGTTGTCCGAAATGGTTGTCCATGAGTCACCGCGGTTTGTGGTTTTATAAACATCTTTGAAACCAATGTACAGGGTTTGCGGATTTTGGGGATCAATAACAAAAGGTGTTACCCATGCTCCATCGCCGGCTGCTGCAGGCTTAATATCTGTAAAGTTGTAACCCCCGTCCGTTGATCTTCTGATTGCACCATAGTACACTGTTCCGTACATGATATCCTCATTGGTGTAATCTATAAGGCATTCCATGCCATCACCTCCGATAACGGCTTTCCAGTCGCTGTCATTATACCGCATGGTGCCATTATCCTGTGTCCCTGTTAATAAACGCTGATAATTGGTGGCTGACATACCCATTCTGTAAATCTGAAGGATTTGCAATCCGTCACTCAGGTCTGTCCACGAATCACCACCATTGTTAGTTTTGTGAAGGCCGCCGTCATTGCCGGAAAACAATTCGCCGGTAAGTGGTGAAAAATCCAGGCTGTGGTGGTCTGCATGCACATAGGGCACCCCGTCTCCACCATACCAATGTGTAACAATATCCCATGATGCGCCACCATTAACAGATTTCCAAGTGTTTACGCCACCCACATATACAGTGCCGGCATCATTGGGGTCAGCGGCACATGCAAGATCGTACCAGCCCTGTCCGCCTTCATCACTGCCGTCAGTTGACCAGCCAAGCAAATTAATGTTTGTGCTGTCGTGTACCTGTGTAAAATTCTGGCCGTGATCAGTGGATTTGTAGAAGCCAAAATATCCGCTGTTTTCAGAAGATGATGCAACAGCATAAACCAGCGATGGATTATCAGGAGACACAGCCATTTCAATGCGGTTTGCTTCCGGTATATTTAAACTTTGCTGCCAGGTGTTTCCGCTGTTTTCAGAGCGGTAAACAGCAGCACCGCCAGTATATTCATATGTGGCAGCATAAGCAATGGCAGGATCTGCCGGATTAAGTTCAATGTCTTTGAAATGGCCTGAAGCTTTAACGTCCCAGGTATTACCACCGTCGTCACTTCGGGTGATCCCAAAATTACCGGCAGCCAGCATGATATCAGGGTTAACAGGGTTGATCTTCATGCGTCGGATGATATTCAATGAGGTGATATCAAGGTCAAGTGGTGTTTCTGTCCAGGTGGCACCGCCGTCAGTGGATTTAAGTATGCCGGCACTGTATGTATCTCTGGCATCCCCATCACCGGTAGCTATAAAAATAACTTCAGGATTGTCAGGATGGATGGCTATATCACTAACCCCGATGGATGGCAGATCATCAGTAGTGGTTGCCCAGCTATTACCGCCATCTGTGGTTTTCCAAAGGCCGCCTGATGGTGCCCCCACATATATAATATCGGTGTTTGTGGGATGAAAACTGACACAATTCAGCCGTCCGCTGCCCCTGCGTGTAGAAGGACTGTTAATGTTTGTCGGGGTATCATCTGGTCCGAGGTGTGTCCAGTTTGCAATTTCGTCTTTTGGTGTTGATGACGGATTATGCTGCATTTTTTTCCATGCATTGAATACAGCACGAGAATCGATATATCCCTCTTTATCAACACGGGGTTCCATAAAATATTCCCACCGCTTGAATTGTTTAAAGCCTTTGCCTTTTTCATATTCACGTTTTGCCCAATATCGATTAAAAGCTTTCTGTATTTCATAAAAACCCGGTTCACCGGATTTGGTATCAAGCTCTTTCATCCATGGTTGAGCCTGTATTGTGGATGATATAAAAACAAAACCAACAATAAAAAGAATATTCTTAACAAGGTTCATAATTTACGATTAAAAATTTATGTAAATTTAAACAAATAATTCACGCAACATCAATTTTTACCAAAGATGGAAAAACATGCGTCGTATTTCTTATTCATTACCTATTTCACATAAATTAACTAAATGGTTTAAAATAAAGTATTAAGATATTCAAGCAAATTAAAGACTAAAACATAGGTGGATTAAATAGAATTACTATTTTTGTTGCTTATAGCAATATTATTTTATGTATGAATATATAAAAGGACATATCTGTGAACTGAATCCCAGCTATGTGGTGTTGGAAAACAATGGCATAGGCTGGTTTTTAAACATATCAGTGCACACATATTCAAAGCTCAAAGAAGACCGGGAATTTGTACTGTTTCTCCATCATGTGGTGCGTGAAGATGCAGAAATATTATTCGCTTTTTTTGACAAAAAAGAAAGGGATATTTTTCGTGCCCTAATAACCGTTAATGGTGTGGGTGCAAATACTGCCAGAACTATGCTTTCAACATTGCCACCTTCGGAGTTAATTTCAGCCATTCAAACCGACAATGTTACCCAGTTAAAAAGCATTAAAGGCATAGGTTTGAAAACGGCACAACGTATTATTGTTGACCTGAGGGATAAAATTTCTGAAAAGACAGAAAAACAGGATAACAAAATTATTCCACAAAGCAATACAATTCAAAAAGAAGCGTTTGAAGCTTTAGTTATGTTGGGTTTTAATAAAAAACAAATTGATAAAGCCCTCAACAAAGTGATTACACAAAATCCTGATGCGAATGTGGAAACGCTGGTAAAAACAACGTTGAAACGGCTTTAACAACAAAATATGTGGGCTTGAAAGGTATTGCAAAATATATAATTTATGTATTGTTGGCAGGGATTGTGGTCTTACCTGTATCCCGTGTATCCGGTGTAAAGCCCTCAGGCATTTCCGGCAAGAATTATCTTCCCGTTCCTGACACAGTTGTTTCTGCAGATACAATGGAAATTGAAGATGTTGATTTGCCCTGGGATTTTGGCCCTGAAGAAAATAATCCTTTCCTGCAATCTCCTGAATCTCCTTTATTTGGCAATGATCCGGATAATATCGAGGAACAAATTGAGTATGACCCTGAAACAAATTCTTACATTTTTAAAAAGACACTCGGAGACAGCCTCGAGCTTGGCACCCCATACAACATGTCTTTTGATGAATACATGGAATATGATTTTGACAAGGGAATGCAGGACTATTGGCGGCAAAGGGTTGATAATGCCAGTTTTGAAACACGCTCAACACTTATTCCGAAACTTGAAGTGGGCGGAGAAGCTTTTGACAGGATTTTCGGAAGCAATACCATTGACATTAAACCCCAGGGATCAGCAGAACTGAGTTTTGGGTTGAATATATCTAAGGTTGAAAACCCGAACCTGCCTGTTAAATTACAACGGACTACCACTTTCGATTTTGATGAAAAAATACAAATGAATGTGGTAGGCCAGATTGGTGATAAAATGAAGGTGAATGTTCAGTATGATACCGAAGCTGACTTTGATTTTGAAAATTCTGTTAAACTTGAATATACCGGCCACGAAGACGAAATTATTCAGAAAATCGAAGCCGGAAATGTTTCACTTCCGCTTACCGGGTCATTGATACAGGGAAGCCAAAGCTTATTCGGGTTTAAAACAGAGCTGAAATTCGGAAAACTGACAATGACCAGTATTTTTTCGCAGCAGAAAGGTGAAACCTCAACAATTACAGTGGAAGGCGGGGCACAAATGCAGGAATTTGATCTGGATGCTGATGACTATGAAGAAAACAAACACTTTTTTCTGAGCCATTATTTTAAGGAAAATTACGACAAGGCATTGAAAGACCTCCCGATTGTAAAATCAGGGGTTAACATTACAAAAGTAGAAGTATGGGTTACCAATACTTCCGGGGATTTTGAAGAAGCCCGTAATATTGTTGGTTTTACTGATCTTGGAGAAACAAACCCTGATAATATCCAGAGTGATTATGTTGTAACAAATTACATTGAAAGCATCCCTCCGTTTGATTCGGCCAATAACCTGGGGGGTATAGCTTCAGAGAATCCAGGCATCCGGGATATAAATGAAGTGAGTTCTGTGCTTGATAATCTTGGAATGCAGGGAGGGGTGGATTATCAGAATATTGAATCCGCACGAAAACTTGATCCATCTGATTACACGGTTAACACAGAACTGGGATATATATCACTGAACTCCAGGTTATCATCTGATCAGGTGCTGGCTGTGGCCTATGAATACACAGTAAACGGCGAAACACATCGTGTGGGAGAATTTGCTAACAGTGGTGTAAGTGCTCCTGATGCATTGGTGCTTAAACTTATTAAAGGAACAGCCCTTACGCCTGACCTAACCACCTGGGACCTGATGATGAAAAACATTTATTCAATTGATGCATATCAGGTTACATCAGAAGATTTTGTCCTGGATATCATGTACCGGAATGATAAAACCGGTACCTCAATTAATTATTTACCGGTAGGCGAAATCGACGGCACCATACTGCTTCGTGTTATGAACCTTGATAACCTGAACCAGCAACTTGACCCACATCCTGACGGATTCTTTGATTTTATAAACAATATTACCATTCGCCCGAATAACGGCAGGATTATTTTTCCTGTCAGGGAGCCGTTTGGAAGCCATCTCGAAGAGAAAATTACAGGGGGTGACCCGGAGCTTGAAGACGAAGCCGAACAATATGTTTTCCATGAACTGTATGACTCAACTCAAAGCACTGCAAGGCAAATTGCAGAAAAAAACAAATATTTTATGACAGGGCAATACAAATCCAGCTCGGGATCAGAAATAAGGCTAAATGCTATAAATATCCCGGAAGGTGCCGTTAAAGTAACAGCAGGTGGTGCTGAACTTGTCGAAAATGAGGATTATACTGTGGATTACAACCTGGGAAGGGTAAAGATCATAAATGAAGGGATCCTGGAATCAGGCACACCGATCAATATATCACTTGAAAGTGAATCTATGTTCAGCGTACAAACAAAAACACTGATCGGGACTCACCTGAATTATGAAATATCCAAGGATTTTAACCTCGGGGCAACGATACTTAACCTTACTGAAAGGCCATTGACACAAAAAGTCAGTATCGGTGATGAACCCATTTCAAATACAATTTGGGGGGTAAACGGTTCTTACCGCAATGAATTGCCGTTTCTTACCAAAGCAATTGACTGGCTGCCACTGATTGAAACAAAAGAAACATCCAATATTACCATAAGTGGCGAATTTGCACATTTGATCCCCGGACACTCCAGTGCTTTGGAAGAAGGCGGGAGTGCTTTTATTGATGATTTTGAAGGCAGTGAAACCAGCATTGATATTAAAATGTTCAATGCCTGGTCAATGTCCAGTAATCCTTTAGGACAGGAGGATAATCTATTTCCTAATGCTGATGAAAATAATCTCAGGTATGGTTACAACCGTGCAAAACTGGCATGGTATGTCATTGACCCGCTTTTTCACCGTAATAATACCCCTGTAAGCGATCAGGTAAGGTCGAGTCATTATGTTCGTGAAGTACGTGAGCAGGAAATATTCCCGAATAAAGAAAGTGAAACCGGCTCTATCCCTGCCACGCTTGCAGTGCTTAACCTTGCATATTATCCAAACCTGAAAGGCCCCTATAATTATGATGTGAATGGTTTAAATCCTGACGGCACACTTAAAAATCCTGAAAACCGGTGGGGCGGAATTATGCGGGAACTGTCAACCAATGATTTTGAGGAATCAAATATTGAATATATTGAATTCTGGATGATGGATCCTTTTGTGGAAGATGAAAATAATCCTGGTGGAGATCTGCTTATTAACCTGGGAAGTGTCTCTGAAGATATTTTAAAAGATTCCAGGAAATCTTTTGAAAACGGATTACCAGCACCAGGTGTTGAAAATCCTGTGGATACTACTGCCTGGGGTCTTGTACCTGAGGTACAATCTGTTGTAAATGGATTTGATAATGACCCTGATGTGCGTACAGCACAGGATGTGGGTTTGGATGGACTCTCCGATGAAGATGAACAGTCGTTTTTCGCTGATTACCTTCAAGCTCTGGAAAACCAGTTTGGCACAGACTCAGATGCCTATCAACAAGCCCTTGAAGATCCTTCCTCTGATAATTACCGTCACTTCAGGGGTGAAGATTATGATGAACAGGGCACTGATATCATTGAAAGATACATGAATTTCAATGGCCTCGAAGGAAATAGCCCTGTATCAGAACAAGGAGAGGAATATTCTACCTCTGCAACATCCCAACCTGATTCTGAAGATATAAACGAGGACAATACTCTGAGCGAAAACGAAGCATATTTCCAGTATCGTATCAGCATCAGAGAGGAAGACTTAGAGATCGGGAAAAACTTTATCACAGATAAAGTGACTGCTAATCCCGAATTGCCAAACGGGGAAAAAAGCGAAGTTGATTGGTACCAGTTTAAAATTCCTATCTCAAATTATGATAAAAAAATCGGACAGATTGAGGATTTTAAATCCATACGCTTTATGCGAATGTTGGTAACAAATTTTACTCAGCCCACAATTATGCGCTTTGGAACCCTTGATCTGGTTAGAAATGAATGGCGGAAATACGATAATTCTTTCATTCAGCCGGGGGAATATATTCCCGATGAAATTGAACTAACGCCTTTCGAAGTAAGTGCTGTTAATATTGAGGAAAACAACAGTAAAACACCTGTTAACTATGTTTTACCGCCTGAAGTTGACAGGGTCATTGACCCGATGAATCCCCAGCTTCGTCAACTCAACGAACAAGCCATGTTGCTTAAGGTACTTGATCTGGCAGATGGTGATGCCCGTGCTGTGTATAAAAATATTGACATGGATATCCGTAAATACCGGAAACTAAAAATGTTTGTTCATGCTGAAGCTGTTCAGGGGTACGAAACGCTCGAAGATGAGGATCTGCATTTATTTGTCAGGTTGGGATCGGATTATAAGAATAACTATTATGAATATCAAATACCATTGAAGGTAACACAACCCGGGAATTACAATAATGATGAGACTGATGACAGACTGATTGTATGGCCAGAAGAGAATAACTTAGATCTGGATTTTGAATTGCTTCAAATGGTTAAGCAAAACCGCAACGATGAAATGCGCTCAGCCGGATCCGGGGTGACACTTACACGCCTGTATTCAATGGCTGATGGCGATCGTACTGTAAGCATTATGGGGAATCCCAATTTAAGTGATGTACGTACCATAATGATAGGCGTTCGTAACCCGAAAAAACAAACCGCTTCTGACCTTGATGATGGTCAGCGAAAATCGGGAGAGGTATGGGTAAATGAATTGCGTCTGACAGATTTTGATGAAAAAGGCGGATGGGCAGCACGCACACGCATGACAACAAAACTGGCAGACTTTGGTTCTGTTACTGTCACAGGCAGCACCTCTAAACCCGGATTCGGTAGTATCAACCAGAAAGTTAATGAAAGACAAAAAGAAGAAATTAACAGTTACAACATTTCCTCAAATTTTGAACTTGGTAAATTTTTCCCGCAAAAATCAGGGGTCAGGATACCAATGTATGTCGGTTATTCCGAATCTGTTGCCAATCCCGAATATAACCCGCTTGACCCTGACATACCTTTTAAAGTGGCATTGAATGACCCAAACCGTCCGCAAGAAGAAAAAGACTCCCTCAAACATATTGCCCAGGATTATACCAAACGGAAAAGCATTAATTTTACAAACGTTAAAGTGAATAAAATGGAAGGGCAACCAAAAATTTACGACCTGTCAAACTGGTCTGTAAGTTATGCATATAATGAAATGTTCCAGCGGGATATAAACACCGAATTCAATACAAACAAAGAAATGTCAGGGGCCTTGGCATATAATTATAACGCCACACCAAAAAATGTGAAGCCGTTCAAAAATGTTAATTTCCTGAATAAACCTGCTTTTAGGTTAATCAAAGATTTTAATTTTTACTATCTGCCTTCACAACTAAGTTTCCGTACAAACCTGAACAGGCAATACAGTGAAAAACAAACCCGGAATATCAACAATCCATATATGAAAATCCCAATGAGCATCAACAAAAACTTTATATGGACACGGCAATATGATTTTAAATATAATTTTTCACGTAGCCTGAAATTCGATTTTTCTGCAACCAATAATGCCCGTATTGATCAGCCGGAAGGAAGACTATGGGAAGGTGATCCGTATTATGAACAAAAAATGGATACCATTTGGAACAACCTAAAGGATTTTGGCAGAAATACCCAGTATAACCACAACATGAACCTGACATATCAGGTCCCGATCAATAAAATCCCACTATTGAGCTGGGTATCAGGAAATGCCCGGTATAATGGCGCTTATGACTGGGTTGCAGGCCCACAAACATCAGATACCGTTGAACTCGGAAATACAATCCAAAATAACAACACAATCTCTCTAACCACACAGTTTAATTTATTGTCATTATACAATAAAGTAGATTATCTGAAAAAGATAAACCAGAAATACAAAGGGCGTAAACGTCAGCGGCAAAAGAAACCGAAAATTGAAACGGTAACTTATGAAGAAGAAATAAGAAACCTTAAAAAAGACAAACGTAAACGTATCGTACATAAACTAAAAACCGAGGATGTCAACGTAAAGGCTACTGATAACCAAGGTGCCGTGATCCCCGGAGATACAGAAATTATTGATGACAGGATTGTATATTTCACCCCTGGCAAAGATGCTGATACTGCTGATATTATTGTTACAGGCCAGCGTGAAGCAAAAGAAAGTATAATAAAGAAAATTGTAGATAATACGCTCGCTTTGGCTATGAGCACCAAAAACATCTCGATTTCTTATTCAGGTACAAATGCCACAATGCTGCCGGGATATTTACCCAAAGCGCAGATACTGGGGATGGAAGATTACAGCCCCGATGTGGCGCAATTTGGAAATCAGGGCAATATCAGGACCCCTGGTATTCCCTTTGTGCTTGGCTGGCAGGATAATAATTTCGGCGAATGGGCAGGTGAAAATTATTTGATAACCCGTGATTCATTATTAAACCAGCCTTATACCATGAGTGAATCAGAAACCTGGGATGTCAGGGCATCCCTTGAACCAATCCGGCAAATGCGTATTGATCTGAATCTAAACCGTACATATACCGAAAATATAAGCAAATATTACAGATGGACTGTTACAAATCCCCTCTCCGGTGAAGGTACATTTGAATCCCATTCAGAACAAATAAGTGGTAATTTTTCAATGACCACTTTTACCATGACAACCGCTTTTGAATCCTTCGGTAGTGAAGGCAGTTACGATTCTGAAAGTTTTGATAATTTTTCTGAATACAGAAAAGTCATTGCTACCCGCCTGGCAAAACAACGCCCTGATTATGATCCCTCACAACTGGATGAAAATGGTTTTCCCGAAGGATACGGTAAACTATCACAGGATGTTTTAATCCCTGCATTCAGGGCTGCTTATTCCGGAAAAGATCCTAAAAATGCCTCACTTGAGAATTTTCCTTCAATAGAAAATGTGTTACCAAACTGGCGCCTGACTTATGACGGATTCTCACAATTGCCCTTTATTAAGGATTATATTCGTACTGCCAATATAACCCACACATACCGTTCTACTTATAATATTGGTTCTTTCACCAGCAGGCTTTCTGATTTGTGGGACCCTCAAAACGGATACAATTACATTACAGACGGCAATGGAAATTATTATTCTAAATTTGAGATCAATTCTGTCAGCATCACAGAACAATTTTCTCCCTTGTTAAGTATTGACCTGAACTGGAAAAATTCCCTCATCACAAAAGTTGAATTCAAAAAATCCAGGAATCTGAATATGAGTTTTAGCAACAACCAGCTTACGGAACAACGCACTGATGAGTATATTCTTGGAGCAGGATACCGGATAAAAGATGTTGAGATTACCGTTGGTTCAAGAGGGGGGCGCAAGCGAACATTTAAATCAGACCTTAACCTGAGACTGGATTTCTCAATCAGAAATAACATTACACTCATTCGCAAACTTGAAGAAGAAGTGAACCAGATCACAGCAGGTAATGGTGTTATTACAATAAAAACCTCTGCTGATTATGTGCTCAGCGACAGATTTAACCTTAGGTTGTTCTATGATCATGTCATAAACAGACCCAAAGTATCACAAACATTCCCCACCTCCAATATTGACTTTGGTGTGAGTGTAAGGTTTACTTTGGCTTCTTAAGGGGAATTCTAATAAAACATTACCCGCTTATGTTTCTAAAACATTTATTATATTTAAACAGATTTGTTACTTTTGCCAATAATATTCATTTATAAATCTTAAATGCTGTTTTATGAAAATACAAGAAAATTACAAGTACACAAAATCCCATGAATGGGTAAAAGTTGAAGGTGATGAAGCCTATGTAGGCATTTCTGATTATGCTCAGCAACAACTCGGTGATGTTGTTTTTGTTGAAGTTGAAACCGAAGGGGAAAAACTGGACAAAGAAGAAGCTCTTGGTACCATCGAAGCTGTTAAAACGGTTTCTGATATTTACATGCCTGTTAGTGGTGAAGTGCTGGAATTCAATGAAAAACTGGAAGACAGCCCGGACTTGATAAACAAAGATCCATACGGAGAAGCCTGGATTGTAAAAATTAAGATCAGTGATAAATCAGAATTGGATGATCTAATGGATGCCACTGCATATAAAAATGAAATTGAAGAATAAGGGTTAAAAACCGGTACAGTATTTTTTTTTTTCGTACCGGTTTTTTTTGCTCCACACCTTGTTAATGTATCCCGTAATATGAAATATGTAGCTGTGATATTAGCCGGCGGGCAGGGCAAACGCATTGGATCTCACTTGCCAAAACAGTTTATGAAGATCGGTGATAAACCAATCATTCAGTACAGCATGGAAAAGTTTGTACACACGGGGATTATTGATGAATTTGTTATTGTTTCCCATCCCGATTACCGCAATCTGGTTCCCATTGATAAAATTCAATTAAGTTTGCCTTGCCATGTCATAGCCGGTGGAAGCAGCCGCAATTTATCAACCTGGCATGCCATTGATTTTGCCAGAAACAAATACAGAAACGAGGAAACTTCGCTGATATTCCAGGATGCAGCAAGGCCAAATCCTGATCCGGAAATCATTAAAAGTATCTCACATAAATTATTGAAACACAGTGCTGTTGTTGCTGTCAATAAAATAAACGACACAATTTACCGCTTGGATGAAAACAATAAATTTGCGGGCACAGCAGACAGAACAAAATTACTCAAAGCCCATACCCCTCAGGCTTTCCGGCTGAGAACCATCATGCAGGCTTATGACCTGAAACAACTGGATGGTAATCCCGAATTTTCCGATGATATCAGCATTGTAAAACATTATTTGCCGGAAACTAACATCGGGTTTGTTGAGGATTCCCCATTGAATTTTAAGATCAGTTACCCCGAAGACCTGAAATTAATGTCTGCCGTTTTGTTGGATAATAAAAAATAAGATGATCATTTGCTAAGATATGCCGGCATTTTCTCTTTCAATTCCTTGATCAACTCTGTTTTGTCCACAGGCACAACGCCTGAATACTCACACACCAGGCCGCCTGCCAGATTGGACACATAAGCAATGTCTTTCATGCCTATTCCACATGTTAAGCATAAAGTGGCTGTGGCAATTACTGTGTCCCCGGCACCCGATATATCTGAGATGTCTCTTATTTCAGCCGGTACCCTGTGCATAGTATCCCGGCTGATGATTACAGAACCAGCTTCGGCAAGGGTTAAAAGCACATATTGCAGACGCATATCTTTGATCAACTTTGTACCCAAACCCTGAATGGCCGAAAGGTTATCCCTTGCAAATTCGGTTTTCAGCCCGGTTTTCATTTCCTGGTAATTGGGTTTAAACAAATCCACCCCCTGGTAGGCATGAAAATTCCGCTGTTTGGGATCAGCCGTTACAAGGATATTTTTCTTGCGTGCCATTTCTACAACAAAATCTATCAGCTCAGGCGAAAGTACGCCTTTGTCATAATCCTCAAAAATGATGGCATCAATTTTTTCACTGTCAAGTATCCGCTTAAGGTGTTTTGAAAAATCATTTACCTGTTCTTTATTCAATGCATCTGTGTTTTCTTCATCCACACGTAATAAATGTTGTCCACCGCTGATGATGCGGGTTTTTACACTGGTTTTACGTTGTTCCGATTTCATTATACCGGCAGTGTCCATGTCTTTATTTTCAAGTAAACGCAGAAATTCATCAGCATTTGCATCATCCCCGGTAACAGAACATATTATGGGAGTGGCTCCCAGGGATTTTATATTAAGTGCCACATTTGAGGCACCCCCCAAACGGTTTTCCCTTTCTTTTATACTTGCTATAGGAATGGGAGCTTCAGGACTTATACGTTGTACACTTCCCCACATATACGAGTCTATCATCACATCCCCGATGATCAGAACGTTTTTTTCTGTGAAACACTGAAATAACTGCTGAATGTTTTCGGTTCTCATAAGCAATAACTTAATAAAAAACAAATTTAGATATTTTTTGTAGTTACCCCGTTTTTTTTTGAAAAGTTTTTTGCGGTAAAACCTGTAAGCTCTGCCAAACAGTGAAACTTGTTGCCGCTGTAATGTGATTATTACAATATTATCCCATCTTTAAGACGGTATATTAGAATTTTCTCCCAATATTCAGCTATTTAGAGTCTGTCAATAAACAATAAAATGTTGATAACTAAATGAATAATACCTTTCAAGGGTTTTCAATTATTGGTAATTTTAAAAAAAAAGCAGATGCAACTCTTTGAAGATTTTAAGATAAAGTTTGAAAAGCCTGATTGGTCAAGGGATCTGGAGTTAGGTTTAGTAGATACCATACTTGAACTACACCCACATCTTGTAGCACTTTTGTCAGAAGATATAACGCAAGGGCAAAAAGCAAGTATATTTGGACGAAAGGACACACCCAGTGTAGAGCAGATAGTGCGAGCAGCCATTTATAAAGAACTAAAAGGGCTTGATTACAGGCAGTTGGAGTATCATCAGTCAGATTCAAGGATATGTGCCTTATTTATAAAGATAGACGAATTACGCCCATACAGTTTTCAAATGTACCAAACCTACATATCTAAGATTACCCCAGAGAAATTACAAAGATTAATGGTTGAATTGAACAAGCTTGCCATAGAAGAAGGCATTGAAGATTTAAAAAGCATAAGGCAGGATAGTACCGTTGTTGAGACTAACATCCACCATCCAACCAATAATTCTTTGCTATGGGATTGTATAAATGAGTCTTACCGTTTGCTTGGACATTTAAAAGAAGAAATTAACGGATTAAGCTACCAGGATTATACGGTACAGGCAAAAAGAACTTATTTTAAGATAAACAACACAAGAGGCAATAAGCGCAAGGACTTGTTCTTTAAGCAATTAACCTTGTTTGTAAAAACCATCAACCAAGTATCGAATGTGATAAAAAAAAAGCCAGGCTCAAGCATTAAAGCAATCGAATTAATAGCGGCATTGGAACGTCATGAAAATGTCATGAGACTTATTTATGACATGGTTTATACCAAAGAGATCAAAGGGGAAAAAGTCCCCAACGAGGAAAAAATATTTTCCATTTATGAACAGCATACCGATATAATTGTAAAAGGCAGCCGTGATGTACAGTTTGGACATAAAGTAGATTTTACAAGTGGCAGGAGCAACCTGATATTACACTGTGATGTTTTGCGTGGCAACCAGTCAGATACCAAGCTGTTTGCACCGGCGCT